>JAIRYC010000100.1 GCA_031267965.1 Oscillospiraceae bacterium
ATCAGCTATGCGTATGACGGTGAGAACAAATTGACGCACATTGTCACACCGGGCGAAACCGTGCAAGCGACCGTCAACGCAGCCGGATTGCCTGTCTACACATGCAACAACGGGCAAACAAATCCGCTGCCGAGGCCATTGCGAAGGTGGACGGTTCCGGAAATGTTCAAGGCGTTAAGGCCGGCGGCACAAAAATCACGGTCACAACGTACAACGGCAAGACCGCCGCGCTCAGCGTTACGGTCGTCGCCGCGCCGACGAAGGTCGCGTTTAACGCAAGCGGTTACACCGTATACAACGGCAAGACGGTGAACACGGCGGTGAAGCGGGGCTGGATGACACAGGCTACTGCGATGCCCAAATGATTGCCGAATGGAAAATGGAAGCGATGGGCAAGTTGCTTCTGGAATCTCTGTGGACGGAACGCGAATCAGCGGTTCGCCTTGCCTGTCAAATGCTTCGTGATTGTGCTTGCGATGAGCCTGTCAAACAGGGCAATCCAAGGATTGGCTTGCGGATCCAAATCGAAAAGGTTGAAAGCAAAATCGAGAATCTGATTGAAATGCGGACAGAGGGCGAAATCAACAAGGAAGAGTTTTTGAAGCAACGAGCAAAATTAGACAGTGAGTTAAAAGCCCTGAAAGCAGAATTGCAATCAGAACCGGAAGCCACACCGCCGTCAAAATCTGCGGGTTTGGCGTGGGAAGCCATTGAAGAAATGCTGAGTCAACTTACGGATTTTTCTCAGCCCAAGCTGGACGATAAAATCTATGAAAAATTCGTGTCCAGAATCATCCCGCGCGGCGATAACCGTTTCGCGTGGATTATGAATCTTGACAACGGCGCAACAGAGGAATATACATCTGATTACAGAGGGTCGGAAAACGAGCCAAAAAGTATCGCTTGAAGACCCGGAGGGGGATGACCCCTCCTTACATAATGGCGGCGTAATTTTCCTTAGTGACCTTATCAAATGGGGCAAAAAGAAAAAACAACCCCGCCTAACATTCCTTCACAGGCGGCGATCAAACAAAAGTAGGAGAATCCTTTTTTATAACACGAAGCCACCCGCTTCAAGGCCGAAAGGCAATGGGGCGGGTTTTGCTGTCCAGAATGCTTTTTAGCGCAAAACTTTAAGGGAACCTTAGAGTTTTTGCACTGTTTTACTATGTTTTGGGATGAAATCGCATTTGATTTCATCACTCCTCTTTTTTTTAGGTAATAAAATTCCTGGCGAAAACACTGTTATAGTAAAGAAATTTTGATTATGTTTTGCTTTTCAAGAAAAATTTTTTTATGAAAACTCGTAAAACCTATTGACTTTCAACTAACTTCATCATGTAAACTATTGCCAACGTTAAACAACAAGGCGTCCACACAAAACCGAAAGGAAAAACTGCCATGGAGTTTCAATGCGAATCAAATGGCTGCAACCACCAGCAGGTGGTTGTCATACTAAAAAGCTTGGCGAGCAATACACCCAACTGCATACGCAGTACAACACGCCAAGCGACCATAAGGGCAGCTATGCGTCCGATGATTTCGGTAAAATCTAAAACGCATCATTGAAGGGAGGGCAATACCCTGTGAAAAAAATCATATCAATCATTGCCGTGCTGCTTTCGGTTATTTTGCCGGGTATTGCTATTATGAAAGTGAGAAGGCGAAAACCGAATCAGATGAACCTCTGCCGCTGATGAATTTTACGGAAATGCAAACGAAAAGCTCAGATATCATTGTGTGGATTCTCCTCAAAGGGCCAGGGATTGATTACCCCCTTACGCAAAGCAACGATAACAGCTATTACCTCGCCCATACGGCAAAAAAGCCTAATAGATTAGGCTCGCTGTTTTTGGATTACCGCGGTAACCGTGATTTTTTTCTGACTTCTATGGCGTGGTGTTCGGACACAACATGCTCGGCGGAAAATGTTCGGACAGCTATCCAAAATGAATCGGAAGGAGGTTTTTGACAAAGTTAAAACCGGTATGCTCTACACACCCGCAAAAAACTATCGTTTGGAAATTTCTGCAGCAGCGGTTACCGATACGGTCAGAGACTAATATAACTATGTGTTCCCCGATTCTGCCAGCAAAAAGGAACACCTGAAGATGCTCCGCAAAACTACAAAGCTTTACCGGGAGATTGGCGTACACACCGGATGATCCACTTGCCGGCACTCAGCACCTGCTCTTATAAATACAGAAACGCACAAGCCATTGTCGTCTTGGCAAGATCGGTCAGATAGAAAGGAATCAATATGCATGAAAGACCCCTAAACGATGTTCAGGCCGAAGATATTTTGCTTCGATTGCTTCAAAATGGGTACAGCGTTAACCTAGATCATTGTGAATGGGAGCATGCAAAACGCGTTGCTGCCTATACAAAGCTTTTGTTGCGGACGACTGCACGTCGTGGGCTGCAAAAAGGCTTGACACAACAGGATGTTTCCAATATTATCACAGCCGCCCGCTTTCATGATATTGGCAAAGCTTTGCTTTTGCCGGAAGCAACGCTCTCGCAAGAAGCACATACCACTTTAGGCGCAAAAAAAATTGTTGAGGCGCTCTGGGAAACCGAAATCGACATTGATTTGCAGAGCTGCATTTTTACGGTTGTGCGCAGCCATCATGAACGCTGGGATGGATTCGGATATCCTGATGGACTGAAAGGTGAGGAGACACCCTTGGCCGCGCAGATTGTTGCTTTGGCAAATAGTTATGATTGTCTGCGTGTACATGAATATAAATCTTTGGCAAACACTCATGAAGACGCGGTGAATAAAATTATCCGGGAAAAAAGATATGCATTCAGCCCGGCAAAGGTCGAGCTGTTTTTGCAGTCCAATGAGGAAATCGCGCAGAAGTTTGAGCAATTTTCCATAAGAAAACTCGCCTAGAAAATTTATATAAAGAACAAACTCCTTCCCCTGTTTTATCAAAAACAATAGAGGGGAGTTGTTTTTTGGGGGGTCAACTGTACCGTGTTGATTTCTTCTTAACCTGAACAGAAATTTGCCCTAAGTACTGGTCAGGGTCTTTTATACTGACTTCATCCAATACATAAAGTATATAAGCCGGACCATTGAAAATCAGGTTGTGCTCCTTGGCATAGGCGGCAAGTCTGTCCGGTAAATCGCCCATTTCTCCATAATAACCGCGGGTGTATCCAATCAGATAATGCCCTGCTTCTTTTTGCCGGCAGCCATGTGGATCCATAGAGAAAAAGAATTGGGGTTGGGCGGGCGCTTGAAAAAACAAATCCATGTTATGATAGCCGCCGCCAATGGGGTAGCTCAAATTTATATTTTTCTTTCTGGCTTCTTGGCAAAACGTAATAAAGTCTTTGTAAAATAACGTTGTTTTTTCGAATTTTGTTTCCGATCCCACATAAATCGGGATTTCCGGCATATCACATTCGGTAATGGCCTTTTCATCAGCGGAAAGCCCTGTGCGAATCAAGCGGCGGTACATGTGGGAAATTGCGTAGGATTCCTGTAAACGGCGCATTTCCAAATCGAATTTTTCTTCTTGATTTTCCAGATGCTCTAAAATCGCCTCAGGATTCCGGTCACGCTGCAATTCGCTGATTTCGCGCAGTACAGTCCGCAGGTCGCAAAGCACACTCACCATGTTCAAAGTGATAATTTGCGTTGGCGCGTAATAGCGGTATCCATTTTCTGCACGAAAAATAGGTGAAAACAAATCAATATCGTCATAATGCCGCAGGATTGACTGTTTCATTCCGGTGTATTCCGCAAAATCATGTATAGACAATAGCTCGGTTGGATCCATGTAAAAAACTTCTTTCTTTTTGCCGTGCGTCAGCAACAAGATTGGTTCCATGCATAAAGTATACTTTATATAGTACATCATTTCTAATAAATTGTCAAGTTGATTAACCGCACATGCCGGCATTGCTTTTTCTGCAATGATACGTTATAATATGAAACAATCTGACAGAATTACAGATTAGACTGCCATGCAATTTGGAGTAATCGGGAGTATGACGTAATGCCTTCTTCAACCTCAATCATTGAAAAAGCGGAGCGGCTTGGTGCGCACAATTACCGCCCCAAGGCGGTGGTTATTGAGCGGGCCGAGGGTTGCATGGTTTACGACCCCGAGGGCAGGTGCTATTATGATATGCTCTCCGCCTATTCCGCGCTGAATTTTGGCCATCGGCACCCGGAGATTGTGCAGGCGGCGGTTGAACAGCTTGGCAAGGTGACACTGACCTCGCGGGCTTTCCATAATGTGGTGTTGGGCGATTTTTACGAGAAGCTTTGCGGTTTGACCGGCAAGCAGATGATCCTCCCGATGAACACCGGCGCCGAGGCAGTTGAAACCGCGCTGAAAACCGCGCGCCGCTGGGGCGCGTTCGTAAAGGGGATTGAGGACGGCAAGCAGGAAATCATCACCTGTGCGGGCAATTTTCATGGGCGAACGATTAGCATCGTCTCATTCTCCACCGACCCGGATTCCCGGTCAGGCTTTGCGCCCTACACCCCGGGTTTTGGAACGGTGCCTTACGGTGACGCGGACGCGCTGGAAGCGGCAATCACCAAGGACACAGTCGCGTTTTTGGTGGAGCCGATTCAGGGCGAGGCAGGCATCATAATCCCGCCGGTGGGCTATTTGACTAAAGTGCGGAAGATTTGCACCAAACACAACGTGCTCATGGTTGCTGACGAGGTGCAGACCGGATTTGCCCGCACAGGGCGCATGTTCGCCTGTGAGCACGAGGGCGTACAGCCGGATATTTACGTGTTGGGCAAAGCGCTTGGCGGCGGCGTTATGCCAATCTCCGCCGTGGCTGCCGACCGTGACGTTTTGGATGTGTTTACGCCCGGCTCGCATGGTTCAACCTTTGGCGGCAACCCGCTTGCTTGCGCGGCAGCTATTAAGGCAATGGAGCTTCTTCTCCGCGACGATTACCCGCGCATGGCGGAGGAAAAAGGCGCCTATATTCTTGAAAGGCTGTGCGAGATTAAAAATGACGATATTTTTGAGGTGCGTGGACGCGGCTTGCTGATTGGCATGGAATTCAAAAAGCCGGCAGCAGACTACATGAAAAAGCTAGTGTCAAACGGCGTGTTAGCCAAGGAAACGCATGAGAACATCATACGCTTTGCGCCGCCAATTGTAATCACGAAAGACGAAATGGATGACGCGCTGGAGAGGGTTCAAACGGCGCTGGCATAAGAGCGGGAACGGGAGGACTAAAAATTTATATTTGCTTTTTTCGCCTGAGCGCATAAATCTTTTATGGCCTGCGTATATTGATTTCCGTCCTTGATAAAGTGAGTCCCACATTACCGGAACTCAAGGTGTATGTTCTGCCTGACGCATTGTTCACGGAGATTTAGCACCCAGCGGGGTGGGCGCTCCTGTCGAATTCACCGCCAACGAGCACGAATTCTCCCCCAGTCAGATATTTTTCAATGTTCACGTTTTCAAGCAGCGGTCGGCATATGATATTTTTGTGCTGAACAGGCAATGTCGAAAACAGAGAAAGCCGAGCATCTGCCATCTCCTGATTCTCCATGATGCGGTCGACCGTCACATTGCTTATCGTCCGTGCCGATAATTTCGGCGTGCCCATTGCGAAAAGCAAAACGGGGTAAATTGTACATCTCTGTTTTTAATGAATTTTTTGATGGAGGAAGCGGACGAATGGCGGCAGGAATGCTGGGATGTGATGCGGGAGCGTTCCGACCTGCACTTCATTTTCCTTACCAAAAGGATTGAAAGATTGATGGCGTGGCATTCCCGATGATTGGGGGCGTCAATGCCATGTTTGCTGTCTGCCTTATGAATGCAGCAATACTTACAGCCCTCGCTGTGTCTGCGGCAGCCGCGCCACGGATTCTACATAGCCATACAAACTCATTCCTTAAAAATCATGAGCGGCAATAGTTAAATAACCAAACCGCCCGTAGATTTATTTATATGATTAAACTGTTAATTGATGAAATCCCTGCGCTGCTCCGGCGGCAAATCCAGCCCCAGCGTGCCGCCGGGATTCATCAGGTTTTCCGGATCAAAGTGGCGCTTGAGCGTGCGGTAAACGGCCATCTGGTTCTCGCCAATCTGTGCTTCCAGCCATGGCGCCGTCATTTTTCCAATGCCGTGGTGGTGGCTCATTGCCGCGCCGTATTTTTGGATCCCGTCCATAATTGCGCCCTGATATTCCAAATACTCGCGCAGGTCGTTCATCTTCGCCTCAAAGATAAAGTAAAGGTTCGTTCCCTGCGGATAAAGGTGGCTCATGTGCGTCATGCAGATGGTGTGCTTGCGTCCGGTGCAGATTTTGCGTACGTTCTCGTAAACGTCCATGAAGTTATCCCAGTTGACGGAGCACTCCAAGGTGTCCAGCATCAGACCGTAATCGCCCATATCCTCGCGCAGGTACGGGTCGCGGAAGCGGCTGTGTTCCCAACGGGTGCAAACGTAGCCCGTGGTGTACATGGCCCCGTGCTTCTTGCAGATTTTTTTGATGTTGCGGTAAACGTTTTTGGAAAAGCTCTTTTCGCCGTCCGTAAAACCAAGCAACAGGCAACGTTCGCCGTCTTTGTAGCCAAAGGTGGTCATCAAGGTGTCAAGCGGCGTACCGGAAACACCGTAAAGCCGGAAGCCTACCTTGGTTTCATCCGGGTCGGAAAGGCGGAAGATAGACGGGAATCCGAACTCGCCCTGCATCACTTCCTTGATAGCCGCAACGCCGCTCTTCCAGTCCTTGAACACAAAGCTGAAGCGCTTGCGGTTTTCCGGCATGTGCTTAAAGACGCGCAGCGTTACATGGGTAAGCACGCCGAAGGTTCCCTCGCTGCCCATCATGATTTGGTCTATGGAGGGTCCCGTAGCGTTGCGCGGGAACGCGTCGCTTTGAATAATACCCGTTGGAGTGATGTACTCCTGCGAGATGACAAGGTCCTCTATCTTGCCGTAGTACGTGGAATTCTGACCCGCGCCGCGTGTAACAGCCCAGCCGCCAACGCTGGAATACTCAAAGCTCTGCGGGAAGTGACCGCAGGTGTAGCCGCGGCTTGCGCCGAGGGTCGTGACGGCGTCGTTGAGGGTTTTCTCAAGGTCAGGGCCGCTCATGCCCGCCTGCACGGTAATTGTCTGGTTGTTCTCACTAAAGGCGATAACCTTGTTGAAGTTGCGGCGCATATCCAGTGATACGCCGCCGCAGATTGGCTCCACGCCGCGTGTAACGGACGAGCCGCCGCCGTAGACATAGAGCGGGATTTTGTGCTTACAAACGTACTTGACAATATGTATAACATCCTCGCGGTTGCGCGGGTAGAGAACGATGTCCGGCAAGTTCTCGGCAATTTTTTTGCGCAGACGCATAAGATCCACCATGGTCTTGCCATAAGCGACGCTGAGACGGTCAAAGTCGTCCTGACTGATGTTTTCACTGCCAAGCATATCGCGGAAGGCTTCCACGTGTTCGGGTGCCATTTTGGGCGGCAGATCAAATTCAACCGGCTCAAGGCCCATTTCCTGCTTTTCCTTGAAGTCGTCGTCGCTCATCTCAAAGACGTCCTTCATGAGGGTGTACATTTTGTGGCTGGGAGCCTTAAATTCCGTCGCTCCGCCCCATTTAAAGATTGAACGCCAAGAGCCTTTGGGTGCTTCCTGATGATACCAATCCGGGTAAAAGCCTTTTTTTGCCATTGCCGATTCCTCCACAAAGTCAGCTATTTTTTATAAAAATATTATAACACTTTGGCGGTCAAAAGTCAAATTTTTATGATCAGCCATCCGGCATACTTAACCCCACATGCACAGGCGAAACGCGGTCGAATAGCAAATCCTCCACACTTGGGTGTGGCTTTTGCCCGGACGCTGCATCCGCGCATCCAATCGGAAGTATTAACGCCGCACCGCAAACGCCGCGGCGCTCTATCAGCCAAAGCCTGCCGCCATGTGCTTGCGCCACACACTGCACCGCGCGCAAGCCGCGCCCGTTTTCCTTTCTGTTAACATCCACAGCGCCCCAGTCAAAAGCACCGTTGTTATCAATACGCAGCAGCATATTCCCGCCAACCGTGCTCCAGGAGACACGCGCGGTTTTATCAATACTATATATTAGCCCATTTGAGAGCAAATTCATTGCGGCGCCGGCTACTGCCCGCCGATTTATCCGCGAGATTCCCGAGCTGAGCGCCGAACTTACGCATTGAACACGACAGCCTGTACCCGCAAGGCATAGCTCCGCGGCGGTAAGCAACTCCTTATAGTACGCCGTTAAGTCCGTGTCAACTCGACCCGGAAAATCATCATCCCGGCACAGCTGGAGATTTTGAAGCGCGCGCAGTCTGCGCAGCTGGATAAGCTCATCGTGTGCCGCCTCCTCGCGCGAGGACGGCGCACCGTATCCCCTCAGCAAAGCACAGGCAATTGAGTCACGGTACTGCTCTTCATCATGAATATGCAAAATTTCCCCCATAAATTTAAGCCCGGCTTTCACAACCTGTCATTTTTTCAGTGCATATTGTACCCTTTTCTGCTTCACAATCTCCGTTTTTGGGCAGAGTGGAAAAACTTCCTTGCATAGCTTGAAAAAAAAAAACAAAACGGTTAAAATATAACAGTATGCGAATACAATAAAACCCAATACGGAGGAATCACCTATGGCAGTTAAAGTTGCAATCAATGGATTTGGGCGCATCGGTCGCCTTGCGTTCCGGCAGATGTTCGGAGCACCGGGCTACGAAATCGTAGCCATCAACGACCTTACGGACGCGAAAATGCTCGCGCACCTGCTCAAGTATGACTCAAGCCAGGGGCGCTACGCAAAAGGCGAGAACGTTTCTGTGGACGGCGATATCATCACCGTGGAGAGGCAGTCCATTAAAATTTACGCGCAAAAGGATCCCGCACTCCTTCCTTGGAAAGAACTGGGCGTGGACGTCGTTCTGGAGTGCACCGGTTTCTTCGCTACCAAAGCAAAAAGCCAGGCTCACATTGATGCAGGCGCAAAGAAGGTCGTTATCTCCGCACCGGCTGGCAACGACCTGCCCACAGTCGTTTACGGCGTCAACGAGGATATTCTCGCCGCGCAGGATACCATTATTTCCGCTGCTTCCTGCACCACCAACTGCCTTGCGCCAATGGCGTTCGCGCTCAACAAGCTCGCCGCGATTGAAAAAGGCTTCATGACCACAATCCACGCCTACACCGGCGACCAAATGGTGCTCGACGGCCCGCACCGCAAGGGCGACCTGCGCCGCGCACGTGCTGCCGCTGTGAATATCGTGCCGAACTCCACCGGTGCGGCCAAGGCGATCGGCCTAGTTATTCCTGAACTTGCCGGTAAGCTGGATGGTGCTGCCCAGCGTGTCCCGGTGCCGACCGGTTCCACCACCGAGCTTGTCGCTGTCGTCAATGGCGAAGTTGCCGTGGCGGACGTTAACGCCGCAATGAAGGCTGCCGCTTCTGCAAGCTTTGGCTACACGGAGGAGGAGCTTGTGTCCTCTGACATTGTCGGCATCACCTATGGCTCGCTGTTTGACGCGACGCAGACCAAGGTCACCGCGCTTGATGGCGGCAAGACACTGGTTAAGGTCGTTTCCTGGTACGACAACGAGAACAGCTACACCAGCCAAATGGTGCGCACAATCAAGTATTTTGCGGAACTGGCATAAGGTTTTTATATGCAAACGGCGCGGGAAGCAATGCTCCCGCGCCATTTAATTTTAGCTTTAACAGCAAGGGTCGTATCCGCATGGCGGAGGATAATAGCCGCAACCACCGGAGTCCCCGGCCGGGCCTGTAGCACCTTGCGGACCAATCGGTCCCGTTGCCCCTTGCGCTCCTGTTGAACCCGCTATGCCCTGTAAACCTTGTGGTCCTTCGGGTCCGGCAGGCCCTGTCGGACCCGGAGGACCAACGGGGAAATCATCAGTTACCAGCGTGGACGCCAAATTGCTTTGTACTCCGCGGCCGATAATTTCCCCGGCGCCGTTTGTATACTCATAGTTCATATACGCTTCGTTGATAATGGCTTCGCCGTTTGGCGCGTTGAAGGGAACCTGAACTTGATACGTTGCATAGATAGTACCGCCGGGCGGAATGCTAATGGGAAGGTAGACCCCGCTGTACAGCGTGTCGTCCGGATAATTGATTCCGTTGATATACAGGGAACCGGGAACCATTGGATAATATCTGCCATGCGGGTAATAGTCGTTAAGATAAATATTGGTGATGGGATATGGGTTGGGGTTGGTAAAATCAAGGACGTAGGTGAGGACATCGCCGGGGTCCGCAAACGTTTGACTCACTGATTTATTTAACGTATTGCCGTCCTGAATAAACACGTATACACTGCTTGAGTTGGTGCTTAGTGTGCCGCCTGTCGTTGGGTCAATATAATAGAAAAACGCGTAGTTTGAATTTATGCCGTAAGCATCCGGCGCAATTAGCGTCTGGTAAGTGATCGTGTAGCCTGCGCCGGGCGCAAGGTTGCCGATGACGGTGCTTGAGTTTGTGACGACATTATCTGCCGCAGGAGAGTTGTTGACCGTGACGCTGCCCGGCACTAAGATAAGATAGGAAGACGTGCTGTCGTACAGGCGGACGTTCTGCATGGCGGAGGCTGTGGTGTTTGTGAGCGTAATGGTGAAGGTCACAACGTCACCTGGGTGTGGGTTTGAATTGCTCAATGTTTTTGTGATTGGGATGATTGCGCGCGGCTCAGCCAGCGGCCCAATTACGGCCGGATCCGTTTGCCGTGCGGCGAGAGTGGCGATTTGCCAGATTTCGGCAGGGCTGAACTCACGCGCGCGGTTATCATTTTGATAAGACATGTAAAAACTCCTGTGGCTTTGTTTTTTAGAGGGTGTTTTCCTTCGCCACATAATATGTCAATAACATACAATGAGACACAAAAGTTACAAAATGCAAAATATATAAATTAATCCACTCCCCGGGTAAGCTGCCGCTTGCATTTATCGGCAGGATCTGCTATACTTACGTTTCGTGAGCGAACCGGGCTATATGCACCGATTCAGTTCCAATACTTATTTGAGGTGAAACCAGTGAAAGAGGGACTCCATCCCAAGTACGAAAAAACCATTGTACACTGTGCCTGCGGCGCGGAGTATGAAACGGCGTCCACAAAGCAGAACCTGCGCGTGGATATTTGTTCCAAGTGCCACCCATTCTTTACAGGCAAGCAAAAGCTTGTTGATACCGGTGGGCGTGTGGACAGGTTCAACCGCCGTTTTGGCAAAAAACAAGAGGATTAATGGGCCTGACCGGGTTCTTGCCGGAATGAATGCGTATAAAACCTTAGCAAAAAGCGTGTGCGCGGAGTATCTACTCAAGCGTTCGCGTTTTTTATGCTATACAAAGCCTGTGAGTAACGAGGAAAGCGCTGCGGCGTTTGTCAAGGAGATATCTGCCAAGCATTGGGATGCACGGCACAACGTTTGGGCGTATACGCTCCGGGAGGGGCAACGTGCACGCTACTCTGACGGCGGTGAGCCGCAAGGGACAGCCGGTTTGCCTGTGCTGGAGGCGCTGCGCTCACGGGGAGTGACGGACGCGGTGGTTGTGGTGGCGCGCTACTTTGGCGGGATATTGCTTGGAGCCTCGGGATTGACGCGGGCATATGCCCACAGTGCGGGTCTTGGCATGGAGGAATCCGGCATTATGCTTATGCAGCCCTGTGTGTGCTTGCGGCTGACGCTGACATATCCACAATACGCGCATTTTGAACGCATATTGGAAAATCTGGGGGGCGTCGCGGCAGATACGTCTTTTGCGGAGAATGTGACGGTAACGTTTGATTTACCGGACGCGGCGCAGGATAAGCTTCTGCAGGCATTGGCTGAATTCGCGGCAGGGGCCAAGCCGGAGATGCTGGGCAGCCGTTTTATGCAAGGAGGGAAACAAGCATGATTGAACCGACACAACTGCAAAGCCTGTTTTTAACGCGGGAGACTTCGCTGTGTTACTTTCTTACAGAAGCGCCGCAAGGAACGAACCTCGGTTGGGCGGGCGGCAACGCGCCGGCATATTTTGATGATAAAGCAAATCTGGTGCATGATGCTGAATACCAATACTCATTCTATATGGCGTTTGTCAACCCGGTCAATGAACGCATGCTGTCTGTTTTTATTCCCGATTTCAGCGTGTATAATCAGTACAGCATCTATCCTGATTGCGCGATTAAGGTAATTGAGCATGCGGTATCCGCCGAGAGTGCTTTGGCGCTATATATGTTGCGCGGGCCAGAGCCAACTTTGCGCAAGAGCTATCTTTCCTTAGGAACTAATGAGCCGGCTTTTTTGCATATTGGCGGTGAACCAAATTTAATACAAAATAACGAAGATTATGAGGTCGCGCTGCTCAAGGATGGGTATCAGTTTTTTGGAATGGCGAACGAGGAATATTACACAACGGACTTGGTGCGCGGAAATTATCCCTTTTGCTATGGAGCGGTATATTTTTACGCAAAAATAAATCAAGATTCCATCACGGATATCAGAGCGGGCTTTTGGCAAAATTCATAAAGCATTTGCAGACAAGGGAGTTTGTATGAAAATAAACAAACCCGGCAGCCTCATCACCAGGCTGCTATTCTACATTGGCGGCATGTTTTTGGTCGCACTGGGCGTACGTGTGGCGGTGCGAGGCGGGCTTGGGATTTCCCCGGTCAGTTCGCCATCGCGTTCCATCTTCAACATGATTCAAGTGCATGACTGGAGTCTGGAGCTGTTTGGCAAGCACATTGGCATTACATACGGCATGTGCAGCGCGGCGGTGTTCATTTTCTTCATACTGCTGCAGGTGATTGTTTTACGGCGGGACTTCAAGCCGATCAATCTTTTGCAGATTCTTGTTTCGACCGTGTTTGGTTTTTTTGTTGATTTGGCAGGCTCGGTTGTAGCGTTAATACCCACGCCGGAGGTGCTCCCATACCCTCTGCGGCTGGTGTTTTTGGCGTGCTCCATCCTTTTAATAGCAGTCGGGTTGATTTTTTACCTTGGCGCAAAGCTGTTGCCAATGCCAAGCGAGGGCATTTGTCTTGCGATTCAGTCGCGGCTAAAGGATGTGCCATATCACAAGGTTAAGGTTGCGGCGGACTGCGCGTGCGTGCTCTCGGCCATTGCGATTGTGTGGTTCAGCACGCACACGCTGACGGATATCCGCGAGGGCACACTGATTACCGCCGTCATGGCAGGCGTTGTAATGGGTTGGCTCAAGCCCGTGCTGCACCCATTCCTCAAAAAATGCGGAATGGAACCCGCTTGACATTTTCCGCGCGGTGGCGTATAATAAACAATCATTGGGGAGTAGCTATGGGCGTCCGCCCACTGTGCGCCGTCAGTACGCTGAATGCCGTCAAGGCAAAAAGCCGGTACACAGGCTCTGATTGAGTAAGCAAGACCTTTGACAGTACTCGCTGTCGGGTCTGTTTTTTATTATATGTGACATCTTGATGAACATGACCCGCTGCACCGCAAACTTAAAAATCTGTCCGAAAGGATTGTCAGTAAAAATGAAACACTATCTGGAAACCGTCGAAGCCGTCTTTGAGGATGTTGGCAGTACACCTGCGGGCTTGACCAACGCGCTCGCAGCCGCACGCCTCGAAAAGGACGGTAAAAACAAGCTCAACGAACCAAAAAAAGACTCGCTCCTCAAGCGCTTTTTTGCGCAGATGATGGATCCGATGATTCTCATCCTCATCGTCGCCGCAGCGATATCGGCAGGTATGGCGGTGTATGAGAAGCAGTTCCCCACCGACGTGATTATCATCCTGACGGTGGTCATTATCAATGCAGTGCTTGGCGTTTATCAGGAGAGCAAGGCGGAGAAGGCGATAGAGGCCTTGCAGGAGATGTCCGCGGCGATGAGTAAGGTTTTGCGCAACGGGCAGCAGGAGTATGTCCGCAGCGAGGATCTTGCTGTGGGCGACGTTGTAATCCTTGAGGCAGGCGATGCAATTCCGGCGGACTGCCGCGTTTTTGAATCCGCCAGCATGAAGATTGAGGAGGCCGCGCTGACTGGCGAGAGCGTCCCTGTTAGCAAGATTATTGCGCTTTTGGACGGCAAGAAAGAGAGTGGCGCAATCCCGCTTGGCGATAGAAAAAACATGGCATACATGGGTTCCACCGTGGTATATGGTCGCGGCAAGGCAGTCGTCGTCGCCACGGGCATGGGTACCGAAATGGGCAAAATTGCCGATGCAATCGCCAATGCCGAGGAAGGCGAAACGCCGCTGCAAATCAAGCTGACACAGCTCTCCAAAATCCTGACTTGGGCGGTTGTGGGCATCTGTATTTTTATTTTTGGCTTCAACCTCATTATGCAGTTGTTTGTTAACAAGGAACCGCTGGACGGGCATTTTGCCATGGAAAACTTTATGATGGCGGTGTCGCTTGCGGTGGCGGCAATCCCAGAGGGCTTGGCAGCTGTTGTGACAATCGTTCTGAGCATGGGCGTAACGACAATGAGCCGGAAGAACGCGATTATCCGGCGGCTGACGGCGGTAGAAACCCTTGGCTGCGCGCAGATTATCTGCTCAGACAAGACCGGCACGCTCACGCAAAACAAAATGACCGTAACGGAACACTACTGCGAGGATGAAATTCTGCTGGCGACTTGTATGGCGCTGTGCAACGACGCGAAGCTCACGTCGGAGGGCGGCGTGCTGGGTGAGCCGACCGAGGCGGCGCTGGTCAACTATGCGACCGCGCTGGATTTGAATCAGAACACGCTTGTGGAAATTGCGCCGCGTGTAACGGAAGCTCCATTTGACAGCTCGCGCAAAATGATGTCCACTGTGCACCGGTATGAGGATGGAGCGATAGTCCAATACACCAAAGGAGCGCCTGACGAGGTGCTCAAAAACTGTACACACGTTCTGCGCAGCGACAAGAAAATCCCGTTGACGGAGGAACTCCGCAGCGAAATTTTGACGGCGAACAAAGCTATGGCGGACCGAGCCCTGCGTGTACTTGCGGCGGCGACACGTAGCTACAGCAGCGTTCCAAGCTCTGCGGAGCCGGGAAATTTGGAGCGGGAGCTCACGTTTATTGGATTGACGGGCATGATTGACCCTGTGCGCCCGGAGGTCAAGGCGGCGATTGAGGAGTGCCGATGCGCGGGTATCCGCCCGATCATGATTACAGGCGACCACCGGGATACGGCGGTTGCAATTGCGTCTCAGTTAGGCATTTTGGAAGAGGCAAGCCGCGCAATCACCGGCGCGGAGCTTGATTTGATCAGCGACGAAGACTTTGTGCAGCGTGTGGAGACCTTTAGCGTCTATGCCCGCGTGCAGCCCGAACACAAGACGCGCATTGTCAACGCGTGGCGCGCAAAGGGATATATTACGGCAATGACCGGCGATGGCGTCAACGACGCGCCATCAATCAAAAGCGCGGACATCGGCGTAGGCATGGGTATCACCGGCACGGATGTGACCAAAAACGTTGCAGACATGGTGCTGGCGGACGACAACTTTGCCACAATCGTCACCGCGATCGGTGAAGGCCGCCGCATTTACGATAACATCCGCAAGGCGATTCAGTTCCTGCTTTCCTCCAATTTGAGCGAGGTGCTTGGCATATTCACCGCCTCAATTCTGCAAATTACATTGCTGAAGCCCGCGCACTTACTGTGGATTAACCTTGTGACAGACTGCTTTCCGGCGCTTGCACTTGGCGCAGAAAAGGCGGAGCACGACATTATGCGCCGTCAGCCACGCAGTTCTAGGTCGGGTGTGTTTGCGGATGGCTTGGGCATCGACGCACTCTATCAAGGTGTGCTTGTTACCTTGCTGACGCTTGCGGCATTCTTCATCGGCGAATTTATTCAGAACGGGCATTGGCAGTTCTCCAACATCAGCTTGTCGGATGGTGCGCAGGGCATGACGATGGCGTTCTTTACGATGAACATGTGCGAAATTTTCCACTCCTTTAACATGCGTTCACAGCACGGCTCGGCAGTCGGAATGACGCTGAAGGGCAGCCATAACCCCTTCCTCTATATCTCAATGCTGGTGGCGCTTGCGGCAACCTCGCTCGTGGTGCTCTGGGAACCGCTGGCGCACTTCTTCAGCTTTGACCCAATCAGCCTATTTGAATACGGCGTTGCGGTTGCGCTTGCGTTCAGCGTAATCCCGCTGGTGGAGATTGTAAAGGCTTTCCAGCGTCTGGCCGCGAAGAAAAAATAATAACAGCTAATTACCTTACTAAAATGGGGCGGGAAACTGCCCCATTTTTTGTGTGCAAAAAGCGCTTATATAACCAAATCGAATACATCGGTTTGACTTGAATCTTCATAAAAAATTACATTTTGATGACAAATTGACCGTAATTCACGTTTTCTTATTGATTTTTCTGCGCAAAAGTGTTACAATTAGTTCATATCTATTTAGCATTTAAGGAGGTTCTCATCATGAAAATCAAAGGAAAACGTTGGCTTGCAGGGCTGCTTGTGCTGCTCATGCTGCCGGTTGCTGCATTCTTCCCAGTTACAGCCGCGGCAGGAACGACCACAATTAACATCGCCGGTCTGACTACGGCGGACGTGGTGCTCGGAACGAACGGCGGCGCGTCGGTCCCGCTGAGTTACACCTATAGCGACGACTATTTTACCATATCGTCTCATGTCTATAACAACGACCTTGCGTTGCTTACGCTTGGCGTAGAGTGGGCTTCGTGGAGCCTTGCAGCTTGGAACGATGAAACGCCTGTGCCGGCGCAATCCGCCGCCAATCTGCTGGATTTCTACACGCAAACGGGCTTTACGGATGTGCAGCTTTTTGATTACGATAAATCCATGCTGGACGAGCGTGACAGGACCGCGTTTTCCATTGCGCAGAAAACCTTGCCGGATGGCAGCATCCTGCTCGCCGTGCCTGTGCGCGGTGGCAACTATGGCGCTGAATGGGTCAGCAACAGCAATGTTGGGCCAAGTCAAAACCACGCTGGCTTTGACTTGGCTGCCACAATCGTCGCGGAGGCGGTGAAGGCGCGCGTTGCGTCAATTAACGATGCCACGCGGGTCAAGCTTTGGCTCACAGGCTTTAGCCGTGGTGCGGCAACGGCTAACATTGCCACTGCCAAGCTTGATAATTGGGCAGTCGAAAGCGACCGCATTAACCTGACAGATATTTTTTCATACACTTTTGCTACGCCCACGAATACAACCGACGTGAACGCCAAAGACGCCAAGTATAACAACATTTTCAACATCATCAACCCGGTGGACATTGTGCCGATTATCCCGCTGGGCGCGTGGGGTTTTAGCCGCTACGGCGTGGATAAATACCTGCAATTCCTCTCCAAGGCGGAGCCGGACTATGACGCGCTGAACACCGCTTTTGCCGATAAGTTCGCAGGGCTTTACACAGGCAGCTTCACGGCACAGCTGGCTGGCTGGGAGCAATATATCGCGCTGTTTGACGTGAGTTTCATTGCGCGTCAGCTAGTGCCGAGCCGCTCAGATTTTAACGCTAAGCTTCAGGGCTATCTCGCCAATATTTTTCGAAAATATTCTGACGGCACGCTGACCGATCTGAACAATTACCGCGACTTTTTCCTGACCACCTTTGGTGAGAATCAAGCACAGTTCTGGTCCAATTCAAAGTATACCATAGGCGCGGCGCTTACGCTCCTCAGCCCGCTGTGGGATTTGCGCTCCGCGGTAGATTTTGTCACATTTGTTTTCTGCTCGGGCACAACACTGTTGGGCGCGCTCAAGGCCCCGACAGTTGCCGACGTGCTGGACTGGCTGAATTCCCTTTATCTTGTGGGCGGGACGGATATCTTCGCTTTCAGCAGCTTTTTCAATAACTTTATCGTGTCACATACGCCGGAGAGCTACCTTACACTCTTGAATCGCGGCGGCGGCGCCGAGGACAAGGTCTTTGGCAGCGGCACAATTAAAAATGTGCGCGTTGAAGGCGTCAGCACAGCAACCGTACTGAACAACACGGGCGGTACAGTGGCAAAAATTGAAGGCTCAACCGTGACGCAAAGCCCGTTGCCGGCTTATATCAATGGTTCGCGTAAATATTTCTATCTGCCGACCGAAAGCTCCTTTACGCTGGAACTGAGCGCTGATAACTCCGGCAAGCTTGAGCTTTATATCGACACGCTTAATAGCCTTGCAGACGCAGTGCGTCAAACGAGCTTTTACGATATCGCTTCGCAGAACGGGCAAGTATGGACAGCGTCAGTCCCGGCGAACAGTGCAAGCTATACGCTGACGGACGGCGGTTCTACACTCTCGCCCAACTATGATTCGCTCCATGTCCCGGCAGACCATACCCACGACTACGGCCCTTGGGTTGTCAATCGTTCTGCCACAGGTGGCCAGCTCGGTGAGGAGTACCGCACTTGCACGGATTGTGGCAAACGCGAGTCACGCATTTTCCTTGTATATCCGGACAATGATACTGCGCCGAAAACAGTGTGGGGTAAAATCGCAGCGTTCTTCAAGCGCATCTGGGATTGGATCGTTTGGTTCTTTTCAGGTGGAATGTTTAAGAAGTAAGCACGAAATGCAAAGAGAGCACGAACTCAAGGCGCCCCTTGATAAAACAGGTTAAAAGAACCCCAAATAAATCAAAATGATAATCTAGTCATTCCTAAAGTCCCCCCCCCGGGCACTCCTAAGCGGGGCGCCCATCTTCGAATTATTTATCTTTCCCCCTATTTCCCATCCTGCACTCCCAACCTAACTTCCAAATTCTCAATCCTGTTAGTAACCCGCGGATGGCCGG
>JAIRYC010000051.1 GCA_031267965.1 Oscillospiraceae bacterium
AAAGAAGTCGACTGGGGCAGGATAGGTCCCAAAAAGAAAATGTTCATCGCTGCTCTTAATCCCGATAAGCTCCTTCTTCTTCTCTTTTCACAAAAGTAATTGCTGTTGCCCCTGGCGGTTACCTTGTAATACAATTGCTTTTTAGCCGAAATTGTGCTATAATATTTCTTCGACTTGTGTCACAAAACAAAACACAGGAAAAACGAGGGGAATCACATGAGCTTTGTCAGCAAAAAACAACTTGAAACCAACCTTTGGGAACTAGAAATTGCCGTCCCGGCAGAAGATTTTGCCAAGGCGGCAAGCGCGGCTTACTTAAAACAGCGTGGGCGTATTAATGTGCCGGGTTTCCGTAAAGGCAAGGCGCCGCGCCCAATTATTGAACGTCTTTACGGCGAAGATATTTTTTATGAAGGCGCACTGGATAGCCTTTTGCCGGATTTGCTTAGTGACGCATATAAAGAGGGCGAGCTGGACATAATCGCCCAACCGTTTGACCTTGAGGCGAATACCGGTACCGCACCGGAGAACGTCAACGTGACTGTGAAGGTTTGGACGAAGCCTGTTGTCAATTTGACAAAATATGAAGGTCTTGAGGCGGAGAAAGAAGAAGTAAACGTAATTGACGGCGATATTGATGCGGAAATTGAACGCCGCCGTGAGCGCAATGCCCGCGTGAGTTCCTCCGAGAATCCTGCGGTTGATGGCGATATCGCCGTTATTGACTTTGAAGGCTTTCTTGAGGGCGTGCCATTTGAGGGCGGCAAAGGTGAAAAATATGAATTGACCTTGGGCGGTGGGCAGTTTATACCTGGGTTTGAGGAGCAAATTATTGGTCACAGCGCGGGAGAAAACCTTGATGTGAATGTCTCATTCCCGGAGGAGTACCATGCCGAGGAGCTTGCGGGCAAGCCCGTTGTGTTTAAGGTTTATATCCATGAGCTGAAGCATAAGGAGTTGCCTGAGCTTGATGATGAATTTGCGAAGGATTTGGGCGATTACGACACCATAGCCGACTTGCGTGAGGGTGTGCGCACGGAATTGCTTGAGCAACGCCGGAATCATGCCGGCGAACACTTTGAGAGCAATGTGCTCGAGGCGTTGATTGATGCAACCGAAGGCGAAATCCCGCCGCCGATGGTGGAGCACCAAGCTAAGGAGCAAGTGCGCTCTATGGCGCAGAATTTGGAACGCCAGAGTATGCCGTTGGATATGTATCTGCAGTATACCGGGCAAACGCCAGAGCAGTTTGAGGAGTCGCAGCACCCGGCTGCGGAACGCCGCGTGCGCTTGGAGCTTGCGCTTGAAAAGATCGTTGAGCTGGCGGCAATTGATGTCAAAGCAGAGGAGGTGGAAGCGGAATATGCCAAAATTGCAGAGCAGCATGGGCTTGAAGTCGAACGCGTAAAGAAAATTGTCTCCGAAGAGGATATGAGCGCGTCACTCAAGCGCGAAAAGGCGATTCATCTGGTTAAGGATAGTGCGGTTGCCGTTGCGCCAAAAACCAAAGATGAGGAAACAGACGCTGAATAACATTTGATTTTCAGCGCAATAATCTATATATTAGGAGGAAACAATTATGGCACTGGTTCCATATGTAATCGAGCAGACAGACCGTGGGGAGCGTTCCTACGATATTTTCTCGCGTCTGCTGAATGAACGTATCGTTATGCTCAGCGACGAAGTCAACGACACCACTGCGAGTCTCGTTGTGGCTCAAATGCTCTTTCTGGAGAGCCAAGACCCCGATAAGGATATCCACCTTTATATCAACAGTCCCGGCGGCAGCGTCAGCGCGGGCTTGGCAATTTATGACACCATGAACTACCTCAAGTGCGATGTGTCGACTATCTGCATGGGCATGGCGGCAAGCATGGGCGCGTTTTTGCTCTCCAGCGGAGCGAAGGGCAAGCGTTTTGCGCTGCTCAATGCCGAAATCATGATTCACCAGCCGTCCGGTGGTGCGCAGGGCATGGCGAGTGATATTGAGATTTCCGCAAAGCATATTCTCCGCACGCGCGAACGGCTGAATAAAATCCTTGCGGCAAACACGGGCAAGCCGCTCGAAGTCATTGTGCGGGATACCGACCGTGACAACTTTCTCTCCGCTGAGGAAGCTTTAGAATACGGTTTGATTGATGAGATTATGACCAAGAGGTAACATTGCCGTCAGTTTTTACAAAATGTTGGGGAGGATACCACGGTGGACGAAGTCAAAAACCCACCAATCTATTGTTCATTCTGCGGCAAGCGGCAGGATCATGTGCTGCAGATGTTCCGCGGGACGAGCGGCTTTATCTGTGACGAGTGTGTAGAGAATTGCTGGCGTTTACTTGATGCGGACGTGGACGATAACCGCCGTCTGCCGACGGCTCAGGACGCGGCTTATCTGATGCGCCCGCAAGAGATGAAAAATCGTCTGGATGACTACGTGATTGGACAGGACGCTGCAAAAACAGCCCTGTGCGTAGCTGTTTATAATCAGTACAAACGTATGCTTTTGCGTCCAAAAGGCAAGGATCAGGTTGAGTTACAAAAGAGCAATATCCTGCTGCTTGGTCCTACCGGTACGGGTAAGACTATGCTTGCGCAAACCCTGGCGCGCATTCTTAATGTGCCGTTTGCCATTGCCGACGCAACGACGCTGACGGAGGCGGGTTATGTGGGTGAGGATGTGGAAAACATCCTTCTGCGCTTGATCCAAACTGCGGAATATGACGTGGAGCGTGCCCAGCACGGCATAATCTATGTTGACGAAATTGACAAAATAGCTCGCAAAAGCGAAAATCCATCCATCACCCGTGATGTGAGCGGCGAGGGTGTACAACAGGCGCTCCTTAAAATCATAGAGGGCACTGTTGCAAACGTCCCGCCGGGCGGCGGCAGAAAGCACCCACAGCAGGAGTTTGTGCAGATTGACACAACGGATATTCTCTTTATCTGCGGCGGCGCATTCGACGGGCTTGAACAGATTGTTGAGCGGCGTATGGGTGGCAGCGCACTGGGCTTTGGTGCAGATGTGCGCAGTAAGGCAAGTCTGTGGCAGGGCGAGTTGATGCAACATGTTATCCAGCAGGATTTGGTGAAGTACGGGCTTATTCCAGAACTCGTCGGGCGCATCCCCATACTTTCCGCGTTGGAGGAGCTTGATGCGGAAGCGCTTGTCAGGATTATGTGTGAGCCAAAAAGCGCTATCGTCAAGCAATACCAAACGCTTTTCCGCTTTGATGGCGCGGAACTGCATTTTGAACCGGGCGCGCTGCATGCCATTGCCGAGAAAGCGTTGGAGAAAAAGACGGGTGCACGCGGCTTGCGTTCCATTATGGAGTCCATCCTCATGCCACTGATGTTTGAAATTCCAAGCGACCCGGCTATTGAAGCCGTGACAATCACCGCCGCGTGTGTTAACAAGGGCGCGGAGCCAATCGTTGAACGTAACCCCCAACGTGTGCGTAAGTCACGTATTACAGGACAGGCGGGATAGCCGAAAGAAACGGGGGACGGTTTCATGCCGTTCCCCCAAAATCAACGAAGACATCTGCATGAGCGGCTATAATTGGGAGGCGTTCTTCGATTATTATTTGCCTTACTATGCCCCTGATTTGACAGAAGGTATGGGCACTGACCCCAAAGCCGGTATGTATGTCGCTTACTTATACCCTTACGCCAGAAAAAGAAACAAAAGCAGAAAAATTCGTGGAGCTTATCGCCAAGCTTGTTGAGAATGAGGAAGATCTTTACCGCATTGTCCGCGAAGAAGGCGACGAAATTGCGTAGGATGATGAACGAAAGGAGTTTGTTTATGAAAGCAGTACTGACCGTTGTCGGGCGTGACATGGTAGGTATTTTGGCGGACGTTTCCGCTGAATGCGCCGCCCGCAGCGTGAACATAGTGGAAGTGTCGCAGTCAGTTTTGCAGGATTTATTCTGTATGATTATGCTGGTAGACGTGCGTGAGTGTCCGCTGTCGCTGGCAGAGTTTGCTGACCTAATGAGCGCAAAAGGTCGTGAGAAAGGGCTTGCCATTCACGTTATGCACGAGGATATTTTCAAGACAATGCATCAAATTTAATTTTACTTTTACAGAGGATTTATATGCTAAACACTCGTGACATACTCGAAACAATCCGCATGATTCAGGACGAAAACCTGGATATCCGCACAATCACAATGGGTATTTCGCTTTTGGATTGCGCGGATTCGGATATAAATAAAGCGTGCACAAAAATTCACGCAAAAATCAGCCGTTTGGCTGAAAATTTGGTGTGCGTCGGCGATGACATTGGCCGCGAGTACGGCATACCAATCATCAATAAACGTGTTGCCGTCACGCCGATTGCAATGCTGTTGGCGGCGTCCGGCGGCGCCCCGGTCGCTTATGCCCGTACACTTGAGCGCGCCGCGCAGGACGTGGGCGTGAATTTTATTGGCGGCTATAGCGCGTTGGTTCAAAAAGGCTTTGCGGCTGGAGATGAGGCGCTTATCCGCTCAATCCCCGAAGCGTTGGCGGCGACGGAACATGTATGCTCCAGTGTTAATATAGGCTCCACAAAGGCCGGCATAAACATGGACGCCGTTGCGCTAATGGGCAGGATTATACGCGAATGCGCCGAGCGGACAGCTGACAGGAATTGCATAGGTGCGGCTAAGCTTGTGGCGTTTTGCAACGCGCCTGAGGATAACCCTTTTATGGCGGGGGCGTTTCATGGTGCGGGCGAGCCGGATTGCGTAGTCAATGTAGGGGTATCGGGACCAGGCGTGGTGAGGAACGCAATCGCAAAAATTGCTGACGCAGACATCACAGAAATTGCTGACGTGGTAAAAAAGACCGCATTCAAGATCACGCGTATTGGTCAGTTGGTGGCGACACAGGCGGCGGAGCGGCTTGGTGTACCATTTGGCATTGTGGATTTATCACTTGCGCCAACGCCCGCAGTGGGCGATTCGGTAGCATATATCCTTGAAGAGATGGGTTTGGAGCAATGCGGCGCGCATGGCACAACCGCTGCGCTTGCTTTGCTGAATGACGCAGTCAAAAAAGGCGGTGTGATGGCGTCAAGTCACGTCGGCGGACTTTCCGGTGCGTTTATCCCGGTGAGCGAAGACGCTGGCATGATTGCTGCGGCGCGCTCGGGTGTACTCTCAATCGAAAAGCTGGAGGCGATGACGGCAGTCTGCTCCGTTGGGCTGGACATGATTGTGGTGCCGGGTGATACACCCGCCGAGGTGCTTTCGGCAGTCCTTGCGGATGAGGCTGCAATTGGCATGGTCAACGGCAAAACCACTGCCGTGCGGCTAATTCCGGCAATCGGCAGGGGGGTAGGGGAGGAACTGGAATTTGGAGGTCTGCTTGGCTCAGGACCTGTAATGCCGCTTAATACGAAGTCGCCGGCAAAGTTTATCAGCCGCGGCGGGCGCATTCCGGCGCCGATACATTCGCTGAAGAACTAGAGTACACCATGAAACTCAGCATTATTGATGTTGCAGATATATCGGAACAAGCGGCGGAGCTTTTCCACGAGTATAAAGCCGAAACATTGCCGGGTGTGGATTTAGGCTTCCAGCAGTTTGAGGCGGAGCTGGCGCAGTTACCCGGAGATTACGCACCTCCCCGTGGTCGTCTTTACATAGCGAGGTGGAATAATATCCCGGCGGGCTGCATTGCGTTACGTCCATTGAGAGCAGAATGCTGTGAGATGAAGCGCCTTTACGTTCGCCCGGACTTTCGCGGCAACGGGTTTGCCTAAGCGTTGGTTGAACAAATAATAAGTGACGCGCGTGAAATCGGATATCACGAGATATTATTGGATACGCTGGAAACCCTTTGTGCTGCGAATGCGCTGTATACAAAGTTGGGTTTCCATAAAACAGAACCCTATTACCAAAATCCGTTGCCCGGTGTGTGTTATTTCCGCTTGGTTTTGCAATAAAAGGAGATGTGCATAAAATGAATATCGGCGAACTTTTTGCCAAATCTGACCTCATACCCTGCATCGTGCAGGAGGAGGCCACAGGCGACGTGCTTATGCTTGCTTACATGAACCGCGAGAGTCTCGCCCTCACTTTGCAGACGCGCGAAACGCACTTTTGGAGCCGCTCACGGCAGGAACTGTGGCATAAGGGCGCAACCAGCGGGCACGTTCAGCGGGTGTCATCACTTTATGCCGACTGCGACAGCGATACTTTGCTTTGCCGGGTTGAGCAGACCGGCGCTGCATGCCACACGGGGAGCCATAGTTGCTTTTTTAGGGAGATAAATCCAGCAGGCTTGGCCGATTGAAGAGTTATTATCTTTGATGCAATTGTTAAACACTTAGGCTGGAGTAATATTCAACCTACACTACAACGTTTAGAATTGATTACGCAGTGGTTAGATTGGGGATTTTCGAAAGAGGACTTGTTAGAAACGTTTGATGATGTGCGACCCCATGGGCTAAATACGATATATTTAGGGCTGTGAATTATAATCTGCAAAAAATCCATGAAATACAAGAAGAAAACAAAAATTAATATTCAATATACCAAATAGTGCCAACAATAAACACGAAAGCGAGTATATTCATGCAAAATGAACTTCAAAAGCTTTATGCAACCATTTTGGATCGCAAGGGGAATCCCGCTGAAGGCAGCTACACCGGCTATCTCTTTGCGCAAGGGCTGGATAAAATTTTAAAAAAATGCGGCGAGGAATGTGCGGAAACCATCATTGCTGCCAAAAACGGCGATAAGGCGGAAACCGTACTTGAAATCTCCGACCTGCTTTTCCACTTGCATGTGCTTATGGTGCAGATGAAAATCACGCCGGAGGACATTGCCGCCGAGCTTACAAAACGTGCGGAGAAATCTGGTAACCTCAAGCAATTCCACACTACAGATAAAAACACATAATGGGAGGGTTGACGATATGAGTTGGCTTGTTCATGGCGTTTTGGCGATATTGATGCTGTTTGTCGTCGTCACCATCATCCGTGCGGCGTTTTTTAAAGAGAAGAAGCACGACTATCCAGCGCTTGCGGACGAAAATGTGGACGAGACCCGTGCCATTGAGAGCATTGCACAGGCGATTCGCATCCCCACAATCTCGTACCCTGAAAATGACAAGGTGGATTGGGAAGAGTTTGCCCGCTTCCGCGATTTTCTCGCTGAGCGCTACCCTCTTATTACCCAAAACCTAGAGCGCGAAATTGTTGCTGATGCCAGCGTACTTTATCGTTGGAAAGGCGCAAATCCTGCACTTGACCCGATTGCCATGCTCTCGCACCAAGATGTGGTGCCCGTCACGCCCGGCACCGAGGACGACTGGGAGCATCCGGCGTTCAGCGGCTATAATGACGGTAATTTCCTTTGGGGGCGCGGCGCGCTGGACATGAAAAACCACCTCATCTGCGTCATGGAAGCGGTCGAAACCCTGCTTGTGGAGGGCTTTGTGCCCGAGCGCGACGTATATCTTTGCTTTGGGCATGACGAAGAAGTCGTTGGTTCTGAGAACGCAGGTGCGTTGGCAATTGCGAAATTGCTCCAATCTCGTGGCGTCTGCCTTGCCGGTGTGCTGGATGAAGGCGGCGCATGGCTCAAAGCCACGGTGCCGCATGTTATGGATGCATGGCTGGCGGGAATCGGCATATCTGAAAAAGGCTATGCGGATTTCGAGATTGCGGTCAACGCAAAGGGCGGGCATTCTTCCGCGCCGCCAAATCATTCTGCGCTGGGTCAGCTTGCTGTGGCAATTCGTGATGTAGAAAAGCATCAGTTTAAAACCAAGCTCTTTCCATTCTTGATACAATTAATCGAGAATGTTGGGCGTGTGTCCAGTTATCCGGTCAAGCTGCTGCTGTGTAATACGAGGCTTATCAAGCCGGTTATCCGTGCCATCATGAAGCGCATTCCAATGGCGGCATGCATGGTGCGCACAACCACTGCCGCAACTATGGCACAGGGTAGTCCCGCATGTAACGTTCTGCCGCAGCGGGCGAGCGCAATCTTCAACTTCCGCATGCTTCCTGGCACAACAATTGAGGACGTTGAGAAGCATCTGCACAAGATAATCCGTAACAAAGAGGTTGAGATAAACTTTGTTAAAGGTAAGGAGGCGTCACCGTTTTCTTCGACGGAGAGCCGCGCTTTTAATACCATTGCCCGCTTGTGTAAACAGATGAATGATAAATCCATCATCGCGCCGTATTTGGTTATGGGCGGGACGGATGCGTGCTTTTATGAGATAATCTGCGAAAGCGTCAACCGCTTCTCACCGTTTGAAGTCACCGCAGAACTTATGGGCACAACCCACGCGACAAATGAGCGTATACCTATCGCTACCGTGGGTAAGGGAGTGGCGTTCTTTAAGCGTTATTTACGCGAAATGGCGTCAGAGGAATAACTGATGAAATGGCGTGATAATGTATCTCGCCATGGCAGTCTTAAATTTAAAAGAGGTAAACAAAATGATGACATATTCGGTCAGCCTGGAAAGGATTGTCGCGGCAAATGATTTTGAACTTCTCTACACGCCGTGCAAACCCGAGGAAATTATCGTCACATCTCAGGACGTCAATCGTCCCGGGCTTGCGCTCGCTGGATATTTTGATTATTTTGACTCTGCCCGTCTGCAGTTCATCGGCTTCGCGGAGCGCGAATATCTCATGAGTTTAGGCGGCAAAGCAGCCGGGCGCTTGGATCGCTTTTTTGCGCAAAAGCCTGTTGCGGTTGTACTTTCGCGTGGGCTGGATGTGAGCGATTTCATGCTGGAACTCGCGGAGAAATATGGCGTTTCGCTCCTGCGTACACAAGAGAGTACCTCGGACTGCATGGCGGCGATTATCTCGTATCTTGGTGTGCAGTTGGCGGAGAGAATGGACCAACATGGCGTTTTAGTTGAGGTTGCCGGTCAAGGTGTGCTGATAACCGGCGAGAGCGGCATTGGGAAAACGGAATGCGCGCTGGAGCTTATCCGTCGTGGACATCGTCTTGTTGCGGACGATCGTGTGGAAATTCGACGCGTTTCCGCCACAACACTGGTTGGCGCCGCGCCGGATAATATCCGCAATTTTTTGGAACTGCGTGGCGTCGGACTTTTGAATGTGCAGTATCTTTTTGGTACTGGCGCGGTCAAAGACACCGAGCGCATTGATCTTGTAGTCGCTATGGAGCGCTGGGAGGACGGTAAGCCATATGAGCGGATTGGGGACGTTGACACATATACAGATATTTTGGGAATAAAAGTCCCGATTGTGACTGTGCCAATTTCGCCTGGGCGCAATCTTGCCATTATTATTGAGGCGGCGGTGATGAATAATCGCGCAAAAAAGGGTGGATACAATGCAGCTCAACACTTTTTAAGCCGTATTAAAAATCCTGACCCGGAGGTTATCAAAAATTTTTGGTACAGCATGTAGGCAGGCAACGCCCAAAGAAAAATATTTATTTTCTTTGGTAAAATGTTATCATATAATTTTATGCCGACTTCGCCACTGGCAAAAACTTCAGCAACGCCCGAATATGTTCATCTGGAGTAACAGCCGCACCCACGTGGCGTGGCATATCACTGTACATGCCGTGGAAGTTGCTGCCGCCAGTCATCAGTATGCCGCGCTCACGGGCAAAACGCTCCAACTGTGTAGTTTCCTCAGGGGAGTTATCCGGGTTCCAGACCTCAACGCCGTCCAGACCATCGCGCAAAAGATCTTCAAGTAAATCCAAATCGTTTCCTGCGGCCGGGCGGGCAAGGATAGCAACGCCCTGCGCGTCGTGTATTGCGTCAATGACCTCAGACGGCTCTGGATAGCGCACACGCACCAGCACATTGTCCGCACTTGCGGGTGAAAACAATGTCCGCCAAAGCTCACCGCCAAAGTCATGCGCGGCGCCGCTTTCGATGAGTGCATGCATAATGTGCCGTCCGTCAATGCAGACAGAGCCTTGGCAGCAGCGCTTGAGTATCTCATTGGAAAGCGGGTGCCTTTTAGTAACCTTTGCGGCCATGAGTAATCCGGCTCTTTTGCGTATTTGTGTGTTGCGATGGCACAAGCCCTCAAGCCTGTCCGGATTTTTTGCGGCATAGCAGAGTATATCTGCCCGCCGGCCGCTGGCGGTATGCGTCGCAGAAAGCTGTACGCCCGGAATCACCGTAATACCGCGCCGTTTGCCAATGTTCATTGCCCTTACATTGGCAGTTTGGCAGTCATGGTCTGTTACGGCAAGCGTGTCTAAACCATGTTGCTGTGCCATCTCCAACAACTCCTCCAAACCAACGGAGCTATCCGAAAGCCTTGTGTGACAATGCAAATCTCCTGCCACAAAAACCACTCCTTCCCCCACTGCGCTGAATGTTGCACAAAATATCCCTTAATATTATAACACAAAGGGTGCTGCAAAGCAAGCTTTTTGGTAAGGGATTTTGTGGTAAATTCTTAAGAAAGAAGTGAATTTGTAATATTGATAATGCAATAGTAATCTAAATCACACATAGAGGGCAATGTGGCGCAAAGCTCAATAGCGGCGGTGTTTTCCGTTATGTAGTCGGCTGCGCCGAAGAGGTCTGAATAGTCCTCCGTGGCGCAACCCTTGATATATAGTACTGCCCTCGGTAGTGATATACACCCTGTCAATAACCGTGTGCAGAAGCGTGAACAAAACTTCCGGCTGTGCGCCCTTTGCGTATTCCTCAAAGGACAGCAGCCGTTTTTTCATACCACTCAATTCGTGCATGACGTACTGGTTTTCAGATTGCGTGTTCTCCATTCGGCGCAACATGGTTTCCCGCTTGGCCAACTCGTCGGTAAGTGCTTTTACATCATCTTGGATAAAACGCTTCAATGGGTATTCAATTTTCAAGGAACACCCCATTCACCGCCGTAAGACGGAGAACAGGCAAGAGGAATTACCCTCTCACCTGTTTCCACAGTAAAAGTCGATTTTTTTGGGTCAGCTTTC
>JAIRYC010000038.1 GCA_031267965.1 Oscillospiraceae bacterium
TGGTCAACGCCATGAGCCGTGAGTTTGCCCTGCGAACTTACCTTGCGGAGGTCAAGCCGAGCTACGATGTGTTGTGGTCTTGGATTGCCCGCCGACGCTGGGCATGACAACCGTCAACGTATTCAACGAACGCCAACGCGCGGACGTCAACCTGTCCAAGTCCTGCGAAATGCCCGGAAACGCCGCTGAGGATTACAATCCCTACGAAAGCCTGCGCTTCGGGTTGTACGCCAAAGAGGATATTCTTGCGCCGGACGGCCAAGTGGCTGTTCCCGCCAACGGCTTGATGGAGTATGTGACTGTGGATGCAAACGGTCATGGCGCAGTCAAAAGCGATTTGCCGTTTGGGCAGCTACTATCTCAAAGAATTGGCGACGGCGGCGGGCTATGTTTTAGACGAAACTGAGCACCCGATTGTGTTTGATTATGATTCCACAAAGGGGGCAACACATTTCAATAAATAGAGCACATTTTTTTAATTTCCCTCGCAAACCTCAACAGCCTGCATAAGATTCAGCGTGCCGGCATAAATGCTTTTGCCGCAAATAGCCGCATCCACACCTGCTGCCTTGAGCATGAGCACATCCTCAATATCCGTAACGCCGCCGCTGGCAACGAGCGTGCAATTTATGCTGCCGCGCAGCTGATAAAGCTGAGTGAGATTTGGACCTTGCAGCATACCGTCTGTGGCGATATCAGTGAAAATGATTGTTTGCACGCCCAGCGCTTCCATATACCGTGCCAAATCCACAAAGTGAATATCGCTGCTCTGCAACCAGCCATCTGCAGTGACCTTGCCGCTTTTTGCATCAATGCCCACAGCGATTCGCTCAGCGTATTTCTTCGCCGCCGCCTTCACCAATTCCGGGTTCCGAATTGCGGCACTGCCCAGCACCACCCGGGCAATTCCCTGCTCCAGGTAAAAATCAATATCCTCCATTGTGCGGATACCACCGCCGAGTTCCACAAACAAACCGCTCTTTTGCGCAACCTCAAGAAAAATCTCTGTATTGACGCGCTTGCCCTCTTTTGCACCGTCTAAATCCACCATGTGAACCCAGCGTGCACCTTGGTCTGCGAACCATATTGCCGTCATCAATGCATTTTCGGCAACCTGTTCGACAGTGTCAAAATTGCCTTGACGCAAGCGCACACACTTGCCATCTTTGATGTCTATTGCCGGCAGGATAGTCATAGTGCCTCCGCAAAATATTTGTTAAAGCTTATTCTTTTACAGCATACCTTTGGTGGAAAGCAAGCCATCCCTTGAACCGACCGCCATACGCAACGCGTGCCCAAAAGCTTTGAAGATTGCTTCCGTTTTGTGATGGTCATTGCCGCCAGAGTTTGTGGTTAAGTGCAGGGTAAAGCCGGCGTTGACGCACAGCGCACGGAAAAATTCCTCGGTCAGGCAGGTTTCGTACTCGCCGATCCGCTCATTTGTAAACTGAGCTTTGTAGTCCAAATACGGTCTGCCGCTTACATCAAGCACTGCCTTTGCAAGCGATTCATCCATTGGCAGGAGAAAAAAACCATAGCGCTGAATGCCAGACTTATCATCCAATGCCTTAGCAAGCGCCTGACCAAGTACAATGCCGGTGTCCTCAACGGTGTGGTGGGCATCCACGTGTAAATCACCGTCGACGCTGACAGTGAGCGTAACGCCAGCGTGTATGCCAAAAGCCGTCAGCATATGGTCAAAAAAACCCATCCCGGTGCTGATCTCAACCTTGCCGCTCTTGTCACCATCCAGATTCAACGTTACGCTGATTTTGGTTTCCTTTGTTTCGCGCTCAACGCTTGCCTTACGCATATGCTTCTCCTCCAAAAAATTCTTGCAAAGCCATAAGCAGGGCGTGGTTTTCCTCTGCGTTGCCCACAGTGATTCGCAATGTGCCGCCAAATTGGCGTATGATGATTCCCTGCGCCTTAAGGTATGCAGTTACCTTCTCCGCCTCAACGCATTTGGCAAACAAAAAGTTGGCCTCGCTGCCAATTAAATCCAGTCTACCGGGCACTTGGCGGCAAATCAGCATGAACATCTCACGGAGTTTGTCTCGCTGTGTGCGGATAAGCTCTATCCCCTGCCGTACACGCTCATGATTACCGTAGAGCGCCGCGCCGATTGCCTGGCTGAGCGCGTTGACGTTATACGGCGACTTGACCGCCCGCAGCGCGTTTGTGAGCCGCTCATTTGTAATAGCGAACCCAAGCCGCAGCGATGCCATACCAAGCGCCTTGCTCGCCGTGCGCAAGATAATAAGGTTTTCGAAGTCGTTTATTTCGTGCATTAGTGATCCTTCGGAGAAATCCATATAGGCCTCGTCCAACACAACCAAAGCCGGCGTTGAACGCACAAAGCGCCGTATTTCCTCTGCAGGGATTGTCAGGCTGGTTGGGTTACACGGATTGGAGAACAACACCATGCGTGCACGTATTCCCTGCGCCACGGTCAAATCTAATTGGTAGTTTTTCTTTTCCAGCGGCATATGGTCACAGCCCGCCAAACCAGTATATACTCCATACATAGAAAAGTCAGGGGTAAAGGTGATAACCTTGTCATCTTGTTGGGTGAAAGCAGTCGAAATAACGCTCAAAAGCTCGTCAGAACCGTTACCCGCAGTCACCAGCGCCGGGTCAATGGCATAATAGCCTGCAAACGCCGCGCAAAGTGCAGCCGCCGTGGGGTCGGGGTAGCGGTTAAAAGCAACGCCCTCCACAGCCCTCGCAATCTCTTCAAAAGTGATAGAATCCGGCTGAAGGAACGATTCGTTAGCGTCCAAACGCACGGGGTAATCCCCCGCAATCGGCTCATATGGCGTTAGGTCACGTACTTTGGCGTTGAGGAAAAATGGCATAGCTTCTCCTTCGTATAATGGCGACAGATCACAGGCGAACGGAAACCGTATTTGCGTGTGCGTCAAGACCTTCGGCGCGGGCAAGTGTGAGCACATCCTGCGCTGCGGCTTCCAGAGCATTTTTGGGGTAATAGATGAACGACGACTTTTTCAGAAAGCTATCTACACCGAGCGGTGAGAAGAAACGTGCCGTACCGCCCGTTGGCAAAACGTGGTTCGGCCCGGCATAATAGTCGCCGAGACTTTCAGGCGTGTGGTGACCAAGGAAAACGCTGCCCGCATTATCCGCAAGACCAATATATTTGAGTGGATCCTGCACGCTCAGTTCCAAGTGCTCAGGTGCAAATTCGTCCGCCAGCGCAAGACATTGTGTAATATCTTGGCAAACAACAACCGCGCCAAAATCCGCAAGAGCACGTTCGGCAATCTCCCGGCGCGGGAGTGCGGCAAGCTGTATTTTCAACTCCCCTATAGTTTGCTCGGCAATTTCACGCGAGTTGGTAAGCAAAATTGCGCTGGCGAGCATATCGTGCTCCGCCTGCGCGAGCAAATCCGCCGCAAGGAAGCGCGGCGTGGCTGTTTCGTCCGCAATGACCAATACCTCGGAAGGTCCGGCAATCATGTCGATATCCGCCGTGCCAAAAACAAGCTTTTTCGCCGTGGCGACGTAAATATTGCCAGGCCCCACAATTTTATCTACCTGCGGAACACTTTCAGTGCCATAGGCCAATGCGGCAACCGCTTGTGCCCCGCCGATAAGGTACACCTTATCAACGCCCGCAATTGCTGCCGCCGCGAGGATATCCGGGTTTGCGCCGCCATTGAACGGTGGCGTTACAACAATCAGTTCCTCAACTCCCGCAATTTTTGCCGGTATTGCGTTCATGAGCACGCTCGAAGGGTACGCCGCTGTGCCGCCGGGGACATAAAGCCCGACCCGCGCAAGTCCACGCACACGCTGACCAAGAATAACGCCATCTTTTGATGTGGTAAGCCAGCTTTGTTGCGCTTGGCGAACATGGAAATCCCGTATGTTATCAGCGGCGTTTTGCAGCGCGGTAACAAACTCCGCGTCCCGCGTGGCAAGTGCCGCCTGTAAATCATCCTTGCCCAGAATCCACTTTTCAGGCAAGCCGCCGTCAAAGCGGTCTGTGTATTCCCGCAAGGCAACGTCGCCACGGCTACGCACGCCGTGCAAAATCTCACCGACAATTTTCTCAACACGTGCGTCGGTTTCGCCTGCGCGCGCTTTGAGTTTGCCCAAAAGCCTCTTTTCGGCTGCACCATCTGCTTGAATAAAGCTTATCATATGCACTCCCACTTAAAAATTGCGGGCGATTGGTAACCGCCCCGTATTTTTAGAATTCTGCCACGGACATTGACGCCGCCATATCGTCCAAAAGCGATTGCATCTGCTCATGCCTTAGCTTCATACTGGCGACGTTGGCGATTACCCGCGCGGAAATTGACTGGATATCCTCAATGACCTCAAGCCCGTTTGCAGCAAGTGTGCCGCCGGTTTCGACTATATCTACAATCGCGTCTGAAAGCCCTAACAGCGGCGCCAGCTCAACGCTGCCCTCAATTTTGATGATATTAACGTCCATGCCCTTTTGCGCAAAAAAACGCCGCGCGACTGTCGGATATTTTGTTGCGATGGAGCGTTCGTGGTGTCCGGCGTAAAAATCAACCCCACTTTTACCCGCCAGCGCAAACTTGCATACGCCAAACGGCAAGCGCAGCACCTCGTAGACCCCGGCGCCGTTCTCCGCCAGCGTGTCCTTGCCCACAATGCCAAAATCACAAACGCCGTGGCGGACATATGTGATCACATCGGCCGCCTTGGCCAGCACGGCTTCAATTTGAATCCGGGTTTCGTCCCCTATATCGTTTTCAGCGTACATGGGCAATATCAGACGCCGCCCTTTTTCACGCAGGGCCGTGCAGTCAAGGCCCATTGTTTCAAAAAGCGCGAGGGATTTTTTCTCAAGCCGCCCCTTTGTAAGGGCAATGCGGATTGGACGCATAATAGCTCGCTTCACCTTCGGTTATTTTCAATAAATTTGCTTGCGTAAAATTATACCACAAACAAGCCGCAAGCGCAAGATGCTTGCAATCTTTTGCAGAATATGCTATAATTACACGGCTGTAAAAACAGCTTTCCTTACCGCTCTATAACAGGGCGGTCAGAGTCCAAAAGGAGGTGCAATCATGTCCAGCAAGAACTACGAGGCTCTCGCGGTCTACTCAATCGTCCAAGGCGAGGAGAAGGCGCAGGAGCTGCAGGCACGCTTCCAAACTCTTGTGGAACAGAACGGCACGGTGGAAACAACGGACACATGGGGCACGCGCAGGCTTGCGTATGCCATCAACGATGAGCCGCAGGGCTACTATGTCCTGTACCGTTTTGCCGCTGAGCCGGAATTCCCGGCAGAGCTTGACCGCGTGCTGAAAATCACAGACGGTGTGCTGCGCTCGCTGATTACCGTTCGTCCGGAAGAAAAGAAAATTCCGGCGGCGAAAAAGGCGGAAAACGTAGTGGAAACAACCGAAGAAGCGGAGGAATAAGCTATGAACGTGGCTGTTCTAATGGGGCGGCTTGTTGCTGACCCGGAACTTCGCACAACGCAGTCCGGTGTAAGCGTCACTACATTCCGCATTGCGGTTGAACGCCGCTTCAAGGATTCTGAGGGCAACCGGCAGGCGGATTTCATTGATATCGTCGCTTGGCGGCAGTCTGCGGAGTTTGTGCAGAAGTATTTTCACAAGGGCGATCCGATTCTTGTGCAAGGCTCTATTCAAGTGCGGCCGTATGAGGATAAAAACGGCAATCGGCGTACAGCAGTCGAAATTCAGGCAGATAACGTCAGCTTTGTGCTTAAGCCAAGGACGGAAGGCGGCTATAGCGGCAACTCCGGCGGTAGCTATGTTGACCGTACTCTACCGCCGGCAGCATCTGGCGGAGACTATCATCAGCCTGCACAGGCGGCGCCAAGCTACGCAAATGCCGGTGCATCCGACTTCAGCGAAATTGAAACTGACGACGACGATTTAGAGGGTCTGCCCTTCTAGGCCGGACAACGATGAATTGTCCGCCAACTAACCCAAACAAGGAGTGAACTCTAATGGCATATGAAGCCGGCGACCGCAAGTTCAAAAAGCGTCGCAAAGTATGCGCGTTCTGCATAGAGCGCGTTGATAACATTGATTACAAGGATATCCCGCGTCTCCGCAAGTTCATCAGCGACCGCGCAAAAATCCTTCCCCGCCGTGTAACCGGTACCTGCGCTGGACATCAGCGCCAGCTGACAGTGGCAATCAAGCGTGCACGTCAGGTGGCGTTGTTGCCATACACCGCAGATTAAGTGAATCAAAGACAATGAGGGTGGACAACTGTTCACCCTTTTGTCATAGGTGGTAAGGATGAACGAATCGTTCAGTTCCCCTGTGTTGGCATTCACAGGTGACGCAGTCTACAGTTTGTTTGTTCGTGAGGCTCTGTCACGAGAGGCAAGTCGGCCGTCAAAAGCGTTGCATTTACTTGCTGTTAAAGATGTGTGCGCAGCAGCGCAAGCGCGTGCATATCAAGCTCTGCTGCCGTTGCTGACAGATGAAGAAGAACAGGTTTTGCGGCGTGGACGCAACTCACATTGCGGCACACCGCCCAAAGGCGCAAGCCGGGTTGAGTACCAAGAGGCTACGGGTGTCGAGTGCCTATTCGGCTGGCTTTGGCTCACAGGAAACGCTCAAAGAGCAAGGGACTTGTTTGCAGCTGTGCAAAAGCCTAATCTATGAATATTTCGATTATTTAATCGTCCCTATATATTTTTGTTTATTAAGGAAGGAAGATCACAATGACAGAAACACAAAAACAAGCAGCCTTAGCGCATTTTTCCGCGCTGTTGGATGAACAGGATGCGCGTGCTCAGGCGATTGCCGCGCAGAGTAATTTTGTTGATTATGCCAAGCTGAACAAGCTTATCATTGGTGTGTGCGGCGGTGACGGCATTGGCCCTACCATTACCGCGGAAGCCGTGCGGGTGTTGAAATATCTGCTGGCAGACGACGTTGCGGCAGGCAAGCTGGAGTTCTGCATAATTGACGGACTGACCATTGAAAATCGCGCGGCGTGCGGCAAGGCAATCCCTGACGACGTGCTTACCGCACTCAAGGGATGCCACGTAATCCTAAAAGGCCCGACGACCACGCCACAGCAGGGTGACGGCTACCCCAATATTGAAAGCGCCAACGTCGCCATGCGCAAAGCATTGGATTTGTTTGCCAATATGCGCCCTGTTCGTGTGCCTGAGCGAGGCATTGACTGGACGTTTTTCCGCGAGAACACCGAAGGTGCGTATGCTGTCGGCTCATGCGGCGCGAACGTTACTGATGACCTCGCGATGGATTTCGTCGTTACAACGAGCGAAGGTACACGACGAATTGCCAAGCTTGCATACGAATTCGCAAGGGCAAACAATAAAGAGCGCGTCAGCATAGTCAGCAAGGCCAACGTGATTAAAACCACGGACGGCAAATTTCTCAGCCTTGCTAAAGAAATTGGCAGTGAATACCCGGAAATCACCACGGACGAATGGTACATTGACATTCTGACGGCAAAACTGATTGATGAGAAGCGCCGCCGCGACTTCCGCGTATTCGTTCTGCCCAACCTATATGGCGATATCATTACTGACGAGGCAGCGGAATTTCAAGGCGGTGTTGGTACGGCAGGGAGTGCGAATATCGGCAAACGGTACGCAATGTTCGAGGCGATTCACGGCTCTGCGCCGCGCATGGTCAAGGAAGGGCGTGCACAATATGCCGACCCATGCAGTATGCTCCGTGCGGCAGCGATGTTGCTGGCGCACATTGGGAAAGCGAAGGAGTCTGCGCAGTTGCACAGGGCACTGGACATTTGCATGACAGAGGAGCGCAAGCTTGCAATGACCGGGCGTGACACGGGGTGCACGTGCAGGGAGTTTGGGGAGTATGTTTGTGTAACGCTGGAAGAACTGAGAGGCTAATTATACAATAAAAAGGCGAGAGTTAAGTCCGCCCGCGATAAAACATGAAAGCGAAATAAAGGGGAACAAGGTAATCCGCAAAACTTAAGCGCTGGCAAAAGAATTGCCGACGCTTAATCTTTTTCGGAAATTGCCGATTGTATT
>JAIRYC010000035.1 GCA_031267965.1 Oscillospiraceae bacterium
GTGTATAATATTAAAGGAGGCATTGCAATGAAATTCATGCGCAGATTTATGTCACTGATTTTGGTGATTGGCGCACTGGCAGCTGCCGCGGGCGTGTTTGCCGTGCCGGTGAGCGCGGCGGTGTCTTCCACCATTGCTTTCAAAAAGAAGTTATCAAACGGAACTAACATCGCATATTATTTTGATCCCAGTCTGGGGAATACTGCCTTGGGTTCGCTTGATATCAGACCCCGCATTATTGCCGCGCGTGAAAGAATCATGTATCCGCCGGGGTTAAGCAATCCGATTATCCTTTGGAGAACAACAACATGGCTGGACTCAAAAATGGATTTCAAACAATATGCCGGAAACCAAACCACCGCAACCGTTGGTGTCACTCAATGGTTCAAAAGGATCGCTCCCGGAAATACGCAATCAAGTTTTGGCGTAATGATGAAATCAGAGCTTGACCAGCAGGATTGGCTTTATGGTACAATTGCATTTGGCAACGCTCAAATGAAAAGATACAACGCGAACAAGCAGGAACTGATCATCATACATGAGATGATGCATGTTTATGGCGGAAAAGATATAACTGCCGCAAGCTCCATATTAAATGCAGCTGAAATTGAATCTGGTGTTGTTACAAAATTGACATCCGATGCCAACAGTATTTTAGTGGATAAATATTAAGGAGAATTTGTTATGAAGAAGAAATTATTTCCAACTATAATCAGCATGGCTTTAGTCGTTGCTATTGGCGTTACCGCTTTCTATTTCATTCAGGGGAAAAACAGACAAGAAGCTGATGGAGTTGTTAGCACCGAAGAAACCGAAGCACTTGCCTTGTCCGTTTTTCCACCTATACCTCAAAGCCAATTTGTTGGCGTCATTGAAGGAAGCGCTTACATAGCAATTGATCCTGAAGATTCAGATAAAGTTTTGGCAAACGCGAGTTGTGTTGTGCGAGCACTGGTCACTTCCGCCGGCGAAGCTCATTTCCACGAACAGAACGAACCCTATCCGTCAACGCCGCTAACGTTAAAAATTCTTGAAGTTCTTAGCGGAGACATCAGCGAAAAAACAATTGTAGTCGATTTTCCCGCAAGCTCCGTTTCTGTTGACAAGTTTATTGAATCACATCTAGTGGAAAGCGAAAAAATTGGGCTTAAAAAATTAACTCAAAAAGAGCGAAAATCTCAATATATAAAATTTGAATTTGAAGTGGATTGGAATTACGACATAAAGACAAATACAGAATATATTATTATGTTAAAAGAATATGACAATGAAACGTATTGCGTTAATGGCAACTACTATGTTGACTTAGGCGGATATAGCATGTTCACCAAGGACAAGAAAAACGTGAAGACCCAGAAGGAGCTGAAATCTACCAAGGCCGGCAAAGCAAAGGTAGCTACTATCACAGCGGCGGAATAAAAACAAACAAAAAAGGCGCAGCCCTAAATTTATATGTCTAACATGTTTTGTCTGGAAACACAATGCCAAAAACTGTTGCAATTCAGCAGGCATTGTGTTAAAATATTCTGGCAATATACACAAAATACAAATTTATAGGGCGTGCGCATATGGGCAAAGTGCAGGAGATGGTCGCAAACATCCGCGAGAACGAAAAAGATCCCCAAAAAATGAAACTCAAGGAATACGTCGCCTATGCGCTTGGCAACTTTTCCTTCCGCTCTATGAGCAAAATGTGCAGCGACTACATACTGCCATTCTATCTTGCCATTGGCTTCTCATCCAAGCAGGCAGGAATGATTGGTTCGCTGACAAAAATTTGGGACGCCGTCAATGACCCCATTACCGCCACCATCATCGACAACCGGCACAGCTCCAAAGGCCGTTTCAAGCCCTATATCACGCCGTTGATTCCCTTGCTTGCGGTGATGTCTGTGCTCATGTTTTTCAAGCCGCCCACACATACGCCGTGGATACAGGTGCTTTGGTGTATACTGGTCTATGTGGCGTGGGAAACGACGAACACCTTCAGCAACGTGGCGTTCAAGGCAATTGCCACAGTCATGTCCGCCGACCCGAACGAACGCACAGCTTACTTTACAATCGGCGGCATTGGTGAAAAGATCGCCGACGGTCTGCCAGGGCTTCTCCCGGTTTTCCTGCAGCTGGCGGCGCCGTTTTTGTCCGAAAGCACATTTTATTTAATTTGTGCCGCTATTTTCTCAGCGTTGGGCTGTGCGGCGGGTCTTTATACGACCAACCTCAAAGAGCGCGTTGTTCCGGATGGAAAGTCAGAGCACGTGTGGGACAGTTTCCTGACTTTCTTCAAGAACAAACAATTGCTGCTGCTTTGGAGCAGCAATCTTTCGTGGGCTATTTCCACCATTGGCTGGACGGTTGGCTTGTTTTTCTTTAAGGATGTTGTGGGCAAGCCCGGCCTGCAAAGCCTGTTATGGACACTTACGGGACTTCCTTCGTTTTTTGCGTCTATGCTCTCGCCGTTCTTCCTCAAGCGTTTCCGTCCCAGCCGCATTGTCATCTTCAACAATCTCGTCAACTCGGGCGCTATGCTGTTGATGTATGTTTTGGTTAAAGGCATCGGTTATGATACCAACACCGGCATTACAATATTGATAGCGCTCTCGCTCATCGGCTCCATTCCCAGCGGAATCAGCGCCATTGCCGGGCGTGTGTGTCAGGTCAACACCTTTGATTACATGGATTTGAAAACCGGCCAGCGCGCCGAAGCGACGAGCCTTGTGGCCGTGGATATGCTCACAAAGGGTGTGGAGGCTATCGGCAAGCTGCTGGTCGGTCTGTCGCTCGACGCGATTGGCTATGCGGGCGACGCCGGCGCCGCGCAAACCCAAGTCGCCAAGGACGGTATTTTCCTGTTTTACGCCCTTTTCCCCGCAATTGGCACACTCGTTTCTACCATCCCGTATTTCTTTTTTAAGCTTGAAGGCAAAAAATATGACGAAGTCATGGAGGAACTGAAAGCGAAAAAAGCGGCGAATCTTGCCGAAAGCGAGCCAACCGAACTGCCTTCTTCCGGGCCGCAGACGATAGCGGAGCACGGGGAGGCGCTTGAGCGAAAGCCTCACGATAAAGAATAGCTGTTGGAGTGCTTATGGCTAAAGATAATTTTGCCGGCGCTGCGTGCAACTACTGCTGCACCTGACAAATGATGGAATGGCTGCCCGCGCACATCAACAAAGAGAATTACAGTGTGTGGGATATCCTTTGCGACGAGTTAATTTTTGGCGACGGCGGCATTGCCCGCATTGTTCACCCGATCGTGCGCGGCGCGCTCTGGTTCCTTGTGGACGACGGCTGGGATCTGCGCTCCTCACAGGGGCGGAGCATATCCGGAGAAAGAATGGCTGCGCCGGCACCTCAGTTCCTGCCAGATGAGCGAAGAAAATTTCCCGGGCTATGGCAAAACGTCCCCGGAACGCTTGAAAACCCTCTCCGATAAGCTAAAAGCGCTGGGCTGGCGCTGACGTTATCGGCAGGAACGCATCCTTTGTGGATTTATTGGTGCACTCGTCTTGAGTGGCGCCGTTATGCTGGCGTGGACTACTGGAAGGTTGACTGGGGGTTACGACCTTAGTGACCGCCGCAAACGCTTACTCCGCCGCCTGCGTGACGAGCTTTACCCCGAGCTGATCTATTGAGAATGCACAGCGCACTTACGACGTGGCCTTCCCGCTCTCCGTCTCCACGACGCTGGACAGGGTTGCCGCTCTGCTTAAATATCTGCCCAAAACGGAAAGCAAGCGTGCCGGAATCATCAATGCCGAGGACAAGCTGACGCTTGCGGTGGCGTTGGGTCTGGCTATGAGCATTATTTATGCGTTACCCAAACGGCGGAAAGGGTGGCCTTGGGCGCGGCGGCCCGGGCGGTTTTGGCTGGCATTGCGGATAAAACTGCGGAAACAGCGGAGCCCAAACGGGGCAGATTGGCTTGCGGTTTTCCGGCATATTTGAAACTTCCTTTCCCTATAAATTCACTCTATAATATGCCGGAATGGACAGGCTCGCCACAAAATCCGCAAAACGCTTGTTGCTCTTGCTGCTAAAGACATGTAGCGCATGAGACACGCAGCCAACCCAGCACAGTGCACTGTAAACTTTAAGCAGTGCATTGTAAACTGTGCACTGCGCCAAAATACGCCGCAACACTTGCCACGCGGCGCAAAAAGTGGTATAATTTCTTAGGTGTATCTAGACTAAAGTTCATGTATAAACATCAAGGAGGAACCACAGCAATGGCACGAAAAAAGAAGACAATGAAAGGCAACGACGCCGCCGCGTACGTATCCTACGCGTTCACGGAGGTTGCTGCCATTTACCCAATCACGCCATCTTCCGATATGGCGGAGGCGACTGACCGCATGGCTGCGGAAGGTCAGAAAAATATCTTTGGCGAAACCGTCAAAGTCACCGAAATGCAGTCCGAGGCAGGCGCCGCAGGCGCTGTACACGGCTCTCTTGCCGCCGGCGCGCTGACCACAACCTACACCGCGTCGCAGGGCTTATTGCTGATGATCCCTAACATGTACAAAATCGCGGGCGAGCTGCTTCCCAGTGTCATTGATGTTTCCGCGCGCTGTGTTGCAACCCATGCGCTCAACATTTTTGGCGACCATTCCGATATTTATGCATGCCGCCAGACCGGCTATGCCATGCTTTGCAGCCAGAACGTGCAGGAGGTCATGGATCTGGGCGCGGTGGCGCACCTCGCAACAATCAAGAGCCGCGTGCCGTTTGTGCACTTTTTTGACGGCTTCCGCACCTCGCACGAGATTCAAAAAATTGACGTGTGGGATTACAACGAGCTTAAGTCCATGGTCGATATGGACGCTGTGAACGACTTCCGCCGCCGCGCGCTTAACCCCGAACATCCGGTCCTGCGCGGCTCCGCACAAAACCCCGATATCTTCTTTCAGGCACGTGAGGCTTGCAATCCCTATTATGATGATGTGGTGGGCATTACCGAGCGTTACCTGCAAGAGGTCAACGCGAAGATTGGCACAAACTACCAGCTCTTTAACTACTATGGTGCGCCGGACGCGGCAAAAGTTATTATTGCAATGGGTTCCTTTTGTGATACCATTGAGGAAACCATTGACTATCTCAACGCACATGGGCAGAAGGTCGGCTTGATCAAGGTACGGCTCTATCGCCCGTTCAGCGCAAAGCACCTGATTGACGCAATTCCGTCCACCGTCAAGGTGATTTCCGTGCTTGACCGTACAAAGGAGCCCGGCTCCCTTGGTGAGCCGCTCTACCTTGATGTTGTCGCCGCGCTGCGCGAGAGCCAGTACAAGGATATCTCCGTGCTGGGCGGCCGTTACGGCTTGGGCAGCAAGGACACCAACCCATCGGACGTGTTTGCCGTCTACAACAACATGGACGCCGCGAAGCCGAAAAAGCGCTTCACGCTGGCAATTACCGACGACGTGACATACCTCTCCCTGCCACGCACCGAGAGTCACGACACCACGCCGGAGGGCACATTCTCCTGCAAATTCTGGGGGCTGGGCGGCGACGGCACGGTTGGCGCGAACCAGAACGCTATCAAAATCATTGGCGACAACACCGACATGTATGCTCAGGGCTATTTTGCCTATGACTCCAAAAAGACCGGCGGCGTGACAATCAGCCATCTGCGCTTTGGCAAAACGCCGATTAAGTCAACCTATTACATCAACAAGGCTGATTTTGTTGCTTGCCACAACCCTTCTTATATTGATAAGTACGACATGCTCGCGGACCTGAAGCCCGGCGGCGTGTTCCTGCTCAACTGCCTGTGGGCGCCCGAAGAACTGGAGGCGGCACTGCCTGCATCCGTTAAGGCGTATATCGCTAAGAACGATATCAAGCTCTACACCATCAACGCCACCGCGCTGGCGGAAAAAATCATGCGCGACGGTCGCCGCACCAACACAATTCTCCAAGCGGCGTACTTTAACCTGACCAAAATTCTCCCTGCCGAGCAGGTGATTGATCTGATGAAGGCGGCGGCGACGCGCTCCTTTGGCAAAAAGGGCGAGGAAATCGTCAAGATGAACCACGATGCCATTGATGCGGGCTTTAACAGCGCCGTGCGCGTGGACGTGCCTGCCGCTTGGGCGGACGCAGTGGACGACAGCACCGCGCTCGAAGTTGTTGAGAGCCGCAAGGATTTGAAGAAATTCGTCACGGGCGTGCTCCATCCGGCTAACGCGCAAAAGGGTGACGACCTGCCTGTTTCCGCCTTTGTCAACAGCGCCGACGGCACTTTCCCACAAGGCTCTGCGGCGCACGAAAAACGCGGTATCGCCATTAACGTACCATGCTGGAAAAGTGAAAACTGCATTCAGTGTAACTTCTGCGCCTATGTCTGCCCGCATGCGGTTATTCGCCCGTTTGCGCTGAACACTGACGAGAGCACCAAGGCTCCCGCAGAGCTAAAAAAGACCGCTGCAACCGGTTTGCCCGGACTTGATTTTGCCATCGGGGTATCTGCCCTGGACTGCACGGGCTGCGGCTCCTGCGCGCACGTCTGCCCCGGCAGGAAGGGCGAAAAAGCGCTCGTCATGCAGCCGATTGACAGCCAGCGCCATGAGCAAGCTAACTTCGATTATCTGCGTACCCTGCCCATGAAAGCCGAGGTTGAGGAAAAATTCAAGACCAGTACCGTTAAGGGCAGCCAGTTCCGCCAGCCGTTGCTTGAATTCTCCGGTGCGTGCGCGGGCTGCGGCGAAACCCCCTACGCCAAGCTTGCCACACAGCTCTTTGGCGACAGGATGTTCATCGCCAACGCGACGGGCTGCTCCTCCATCTGGGGCGGCAGTGCGCCCAGCACACCGTATACCGTCACGCCGGAAGGCAAAGGTCCCGCATGGGCCAACAGCCTGTTTGAGGATAACGCCGAATATGGCCTCGGCATGTATCTGGCCAACAAGGCAATTCGCACGCGCCTTGTTCGCCTGACCGAGGAACTCATTGCGGTTGAATATGCATACCCCGGACTAAAAGAGGCCGCACAGAAATGGCTCAACACTATGGATGACAGCGAAAATAACCCCGCGGCCGCAAAAGCATATGCCGCCGCGCTGAAGGATTGCATCCTTGGCGTAGATGACAGCATTGCGTTCCTAAGCACACAGACAGACGAGAAGTGGAAAGTATATCTCACGCATATGCAGGAACTCAAAGCGCAGGGCGCCACCACCTGCGACTGTGAAGCCTGCACGCTTGCAAAGCAAATTCTCAATGACGCAGACTACCTTGTCAAGAAGTCCTTCTGGGCATTTGGCGGCGACGGCTGGGCGTACGACATTGGCTTCGGCGGCTTGGATCACGTGATTGCGTCCAATGAGGACGTGAACCTCCTGGTGTTCGATACCGAGGTGTACTCCAACACGGGCGGTCAGGCATCCAAGGCGACGCCGACCGGCGCTGTTGCAAAGTTTGCCGCTGCCGGCAAAACCGTGAAGAAGAAGGATCTGGCGGCAATCGCCATGAGCTACGGCTATGTCTATGTGGCGCAGGTCGCCATGGGCGCGGACTACAACCAGTGCCTCAAGGCATTCCGCGAGGCGGAGGCATATCCGGGTCCGTCCATCGTCATCGCCTATGCGCCGTGCATCAACCACGGTATTAAGGGCGGCATGGTCGGCAATATCAGCGAGGAGAAGAAGGCCGTTGAGGCGGGCTATTGGCACACCTTCCGCTATGACCCGCGCCTTGCCGAAGATGGCAAAAATCCCTTTCAGCTTGACAGCAAGGCTCCGTCCGCCGGCTACCGCGATTTCATTCTGAACGAAACACGCTACACCTCGTTGCAGCGTGCATTCCCGGCAAAGGCTGAGGAGTTGTTTGCGCAGAGCGAAAAAGCCGCTACTGAGAAGTGGGCACATCTGCAAAGGCTGCAGGCGATTTACGCTCCGGCAGAATAATTTAATCAAGGACTTGACTCACGTTCTGAAGTGATAGACTTCAAAGTGAGGTTATGTCAACGAAAAACAAGTATGCGAAGCGTTCAAAAATATCTGAGGCGAAATTCAGGCTCGC
>JAIRYC010000049.1 GCA_031267965.1 Oscillospiraceae bacterium
GGAACAGCTCCGTACTCTGGACAAGTCCCGCTTGGGAACATACTGCGGCTGGCTGGACGAGCGGCGCATGGCACGGGTGGAGGCCGCGCTGGCGCTGAGTTTGGGGATGGCGGGGAGGATAAAAAGTGTGTACTGAGATTTACCAATATGTGCTGAAAAAGCTGCCAGACTTGCTGACCGTAAATGATTTGAGTGGTGTCCTCGGCGTTTCTACCAAGACCTGCTACCAGCTACTGCACGAGGGAAAAATCAAGCACATCAAAATCGGACGCTTCTTTCGCATCCCCAAACTCAACTTGTTGAAGTATTTGGGATTGATGGTTGCTTAAATCTGCAAAAAACCAATTTGCACATTCGACACCTGCGGCCGCACCTGTTAAACTTATGGAGTAGTGATTGCAGGTGTTCGGATATGCACACACATGTCAAAAATCGAAAGGAGGCTACACATGGTAGCTGGACACTTACAAGAAAAGAAAGGCTTTTTCTACATCGTTTTGAGTTACAAAGATGCTTTCAACAAGCGCAAAACGAAGTGGATTCCCACAGGGTTGACCGTAAAGGGCAACAAAAAGAAAGCCGAAACCAAACTCGCAGAAGCCAGAAAGACGTTCTCAGCAGACGGTCGCAAGGCGTGGGAGCAGTCTATGCTCTTTTCAGACTTTCTTGTCAATTGGCTTGACGTGGTCAAAACCACTGTCGCGCCAACCACCTTTGCTTCCTACAGCCAAATCGTCAAGAGCACCCTCGCCCCATACTTCGGCGACAAGATGGTTATGTTGGACGACTTGAGACCTCAAGACATCCAGCGGTACTATCTGATTCAGTTGGAGCGCATCAAGGCACTGTCGGTCATTCACTATCACGCAGTAATCCACAAGGCGTTGAAATACGCCGTGAAGATGGACTTGCTGGAGACCAATCCCGCCGACAAGGTGGAACGCCCAAAAATCGAGCGATTCAAAGCAAGTTTCTACGACTGCAACGAAATGGAGCGGCTCTTTGCAATCAGCAAAGGAACACTCTTGGAAGTGCCAGTCCTGCTAGGCGGATTCTATGGACTGCGCCGTAGCGAGGTGGTGGGGTTGCGCTGGGATGCCATTGACTTTGCGCAGAACACCCTGACCATCAACCACACCGTCACCAGCTACAACCTGAACGGCAAGCGGCAAATCAGCGCACAGGACAGCACAAAGACCAAATCCAGTATGCGCACCCTACCACTGGTGCCCGTCTTTCGCGAAAAGCTGTTGGCTGTGCAGGCGCAACAGGCACAATTCCGTGAACTGTGCGGCAAATGCTACAACGAAACCTACCGCGACTACATCTGCGTGAACCAGATGGGCGACCGGTTCAGCCCAGACTATGTCACGCAGGCGTTCCCAAAGTTGCTGGAAAAACACGGTCTGCGCCGCATCCGCTTCCACGACCTGCGGCACAGCTGCGCATCACTCCTGCTGGCCAACGGTGTCCCCATGAAGCAGATTCAGGAGTGGCTAGGGCACAGCGACTTCTCCACCACGGCGAACATCTACGCCCACCTAGACTACAACTCCAAGCTGAACTCGGCGCAGGCAATGGAGCAGGGACTGTGTGCGGCACTGTCCGTGGTATCCTAAAACAGGCATGGAGTTCTCTCAAATTTGGTCAAAGCGCTCTCCAACGTCCTCAAAAAACGCCCGCAAAATCGCGTTTTCCTGGGCAAAAGCAAAGCCGTCGAACAAGCAAGAAATCCTGCTGTTCTGCGGCTTTGCAAGTGGCGGAGAGGATGGGGTTCGAACCCATGTGCGCTTGCGCGCTAACGGTTTTCAGGACCGCCCCGTTATGACCACTTCGGTACCTCTCCAAGTGAGATATTGAGAACTCCTAAAATCGCTCGATGGAAATCGGAGAGAACTTCAGGAGAGAACTCCAAGAGATTTTCGCTTTCGGACTTCAAAAAATCCAGTTGTTTCAATGCTTTGCCGTGGGTGTGTTCCAAATCGCTTAACACATTTCAAGACCGCCCCGTTGTGACCGCTTCGGTACCCCTCCATGCGCATATTTATTCAATTATAGTTGTTTCTCACTGGTTTTCAAGAACCGCCTCATTATGACCATTTCAAGACCTCACTGTATTTAATACATTATAACACAACTCAATGCTTCTGTTCAAGTATTTTTTCAAATATCCGGCGGGGACAGAGTACGCCGCCCCCGCAAAAGCAAAAACGCATTTATTTTCCAAGTCCCGCACGTACGGTTTCCGCAATCGTTTTGGCGTCCAATCCATAGCGTTTAAGCATCTCAAGCGCCGGACCGGAGCATCCAAATTTATCGCGTACACCAACACGCAGGACGCGGCAGGGCGCTTTCTCGCTAACCACTTCTGCTACGGCACTGCCCAGTCCTCCGATAATTGAATGCTCCTCGGCCGTGACGAGCAAATCCGTTTTTGCGGCGGCGGAAAGGATCGCTTCCTCATCCAGCGGCTTAATTGTATGAATGTTCAGCACGCCAGCGGAAATCCCTTCACTCTCAAGTGTGGCGGCAGCGTAAAGCGCTTCCGAAACCATCAGCCCAGTAGCGATAATAGTGACATCTTTGCCGTCCTTGAGTGTGACAGCTTTGCCCAACTCAAACCTATAGCCCTCACTGTTGACGCGCGGCACTGCAAGGCGACCGAAGCGCAAATAGCATGGTGTTGGCAGTTCTGCCGCAGCAAAGATTGCCGCACGCGCCTCCACATCGTCTGCCGGGTTGATAACAGTCATACCAGGGATTGTGCGCATAAGCGCAATGTCCTCACAACACTGGTGGCTTGCGCCGTCCTCGCCTACGGAAATGCCCGCGTGGGTCGCGCCGATATTGACGTTTAGGTGTGGATAACCCAATGTGTTGCGGATTTGCTCAAACGCGCGCCCCGCAGCGAACATCGCAAAGGATGAGGCGAACACTGTGAATCCGGCAATGCTCAGTCCTGCCGCTACGCCAATCAGGTTTTGCTCGGCAATGCCTGCGTCAAAGAAGCGCTCAGGGTATGCCTTTGCAAAAACGCTTGTTTTTGTCGCGGCGGCAAGGTCGGCATCCATAACAACAAGCTTGGAATTTTTTGCGCCAAGCTCCGCTAAAGCTTGCCCATAAGCGTCGCGGGTTGCAAGTTTAATATCAGCCATCGTTCAGCCCTCCACTTCTGCAAGCTTTGCCTTGAGTTCTGCCACGGCTTGCTCGTATTGTTCGTCATTTGGCGCGGAGCCGTGCCAGCTGACGTTGTTCTCCATAAAGGAAACATCCTTGCCTTTGACGGTTTTTGCCACAATGCACACTGGTTTACCGACGATTGTTTTCAATTCCTCAAAAGCCTGCTCAAGCTCTGTGAAACAGTGCCCGAAAATTTCAATAACATGCCAGCCGAACGCACGGAATTTCTCCGCAATTGGATACGGCGAGTTGACCTCGGTGATGGAACCGTCAATTTGCAGATTATTATTGTCGACTATGGCGGTCAGATTGTCAAGACCTTTGGCAGCAGCGAACATCGCCGCCTCCCAGACCTGACCCTCCTGTAATTCACCGTCGCCAAGCAAAGTATAAACCTGCCAAGGCTTGCCAGATATTTTGGCGCCCAGCGCCAGGCCAACCGCAGCGGAAATCCCTTGCCCCAACGAACCGGTGGACATATCAATGCCGGGCGTGAGATGCATGTTCGGATGTCCCTGCAAATGGGAATCCGGATGACGCAGCGTTGCCAAATCTTCCACAGGGAAATATCCGCGCAATGCTAACACCGCGTAAAGCCCCGGCGCCGCATGTCCCTTGGAAAGCACGAAACGATCGCGCTCCTGCCATTGCGGTTCCTGCGGATTGATGTTCATTTGCTTGAAGTAGAGATACGTGAGAATGTCTGCCGCACTAAGGCTGCCGCCCGGATGCCCGGACTTTGCGCGCCAAATGCCCTCCAATGCGGCAAGGCGTACCTTTACTGCGGTCGCTTTGAGAGGCTGTTTAACTGCGATTTCCAAAACTTAGCTCCTTTCAAAAAATGTTTTCACTATATAATACAACAAATCCGGGATATTTGCAAGAGCTTAGGCCTGCGCTTCACCGCAAGCATTTGCTTTATTTGCGTGGACATAGTAAAAAATTGTTATGAAAACAGAATCCCAACGAGAATCCGCAAGGAAGTGTACGAGCGCGACGAGTACATATGCATCCTGTGCCAGAAGCCGGGAGCAATCCACCTGCACCACCACAAGCACCGCTCACAGGGCGGCAAACACACCGTCAACAATCTTGTCTGCTTGTGCCCAATCTGTCACGAAGTGGCACACGGAGGCTACACGCTAGATTTAAAATTTCCATACGATATGGAAACAGCTCAAGATACAATCGAATACTATCTACAATACTCAATAATCCCGGATGAGCTGTACTACCCGTTCTAAAGGGTTCGGCAGTTGCCGCCAAACCGCTGACGCGGTTTTAGTGCCCCCGCCTAAGAATATATGTTCGAACAAAGGTTGCCGGTAAACTATTGACCAACAAAAAGCAGGGCCGCAAGCGCGGGCCCTTTCTCTTAAATTGCGCTAAAGCGCAATAACCGCCGCGCTCTGTCTGTTCGCTGTCAAAATTCGCGCGGTGGCACGCAGCGCTTATTCCCCATAAGCTTTTAAAAGTCATCTTCTCAATAAAGTATTTGCTGTTGCCGCCCTCCTTTCTATCCTAAATTAGAAAATCGGCGCGTCATTTGATGCAATTGCGTTTTAACCATAAATATGCTATAATATTCATTATATATGCGTAGACGTAATTTTGTTGTCTTTCGCGCAAAAATTGGGGGATAAATAGTGAATATTCTTGTCATTAATGCCGGCAGCTCGTCGCTCAAGTACCAGCTCATAGATATGAGTACTGAAACACTTGTTGCAAAGGGAATCTGCGAAAGAATCGGAATCGACGGTAAGCTCTCAGCTTCCACCGCAGACGGGCGTAGCCTAACGAATGAGGTGCATATGTCCAACCACACCGAGGCGTTCCTTCAGGTCAAGCTTGCGCTTACCGAGGGCGAGTGCAAGGTACTCGAAAGCCTTGATGAAATTGGCGCAATCGGTCACCGTGTGGTGCAGGGCGGCGCGCTTTATAAAGAAAGCGTGCTGATTGACGAAAAGGTCATCCTGGATATCGAAAGCCTGCACGACCTCGCGCCCCTGCATAACCCGGCACACATCCAAGGCATCCGCGCGTGCATCGGCGTCTTTGGCAGTGAGGCGCCGGAGGTTGCCGTGTTTGATAATGCCTTCCATGCCACAATGCCCGAGGAAAGCTTTATGTTTGCCCTGCCATACAAATACTACGAAAAATATGGCGTGCGCCGTTATGGCTTCCACGGCACAAGCCATCGATTTGTGTCGGCGCGCTGTGCGGAATTGATCGGTAAGCCGCTGGAGGACTTCAAGCTCATCACCTGCCACCTTGGCAATGGCTCCAGCATTACCGCAATCAAGGACGGCAAAGTGCTTGATACTTCTATGGGTCTGACCCCGCTGGACGGCTTTATTATGGGCACGCGCTGTGGTGCGGTTGACCCCTCCGCAGTGCTATACCTTATGGAGAAAGAAGGCTGGTCGGTCAAGCAAGCGGCGGATGTAATGAATAAAGAGAGCGGCTTCTTGGGTGTTTCGGGCGTATCCAGCGACGACCGCGATTTGATCGCAGCAGTGGAAGCGGGCAACGAGCGTGCCGTGCTTACCCGGCGTATGCTGCGTTATCAGGTGCGCAAAGTGATTGGAGCCTATGCCGCGGCAATGGACGGTGTGGACGCGATTGTGTTCACCGGTGGCATCGGCGAGAATACCTGTGATCTGCGCCAGAACATCTGTGAGAATATGACATATCTTGGTGTTAAGATTGACCCGGTGCAGAACGAGTTGCTCCGCCGCGGCGCAGAAGGTGAGCTTTCCACCCCGGAGAGCAAGATACGTGTATTTGTCATCCCGACGAATGAGGAACTGCTGATTGCGCGTGATACGCTGCAAATCGCAGGCAAATAACGCTTGTGCAAAAACTCATTGTGCCGCTTTATTCCTGTGAAATGCCAGATGATATAGTGATAGAACCGGTTAAGGGAGCTGTCGAAAGTTGGCATTGGGAAAGCGCAGAGCGTTTTCGTCCCAAAACTCAGTTTAAGGTTTGGGCGGTAAGGGACGACGCAATTTACGTTCAAATGTGGTCCTGTGAGCAAAAGCCGCGGCAGCGCTATACCAAACGAGATCAGCCTGTTTATGAGGATTCTTGCCTTGAGGTTTTTCTGCAGCCTAGCCTTGACGATATGCGATACCTAAACTTTGAGGCAAATCCGCTTGGTTCACTTTGGAGCGCTGTCGGCGAGGGGCGTGAAGGGCGGATCTTTCTCAAGAAACGAACAAAGTGTCAATTTGGCGTTGTATGTTTGTCTGACATAAGTTGCTTCGATTTTAATAATGGCGGCTGGGGAATTGAGTTTTTAATCCCAATTGAGCTGCTCCGTGATGTGTTCGGGCAAAACTATACCTTTTATGATGGCATGCGTATGCGCGGCAACTTCTATAAATGCGGCGATAAAACCAAGATCCCGCACTGGGGTGCGTGGAACTCCGTCACCACAAATCCGCCCGGCTTCCATAATCCCGCCTGCTTTGGCGAAATCATCCTTCAGGAGGTGCGACAATGAGCCAACCCTTCCCGTTTGACCCCGCACAAATCTTTGGCATTGCCGGGGAGCTGTTGGGCGTGGAACCGCTTACCAGTGGACACATTAACCGCACTTACAAGCTGCAATTTCCGAAAACCTCGATTGTGCTGCAAAAGGTCAACACAGCCATTTTTCGCGATATTGACGGGCTTATGGGTAATATCTTTACCGTCACCGAATACCTCCGCACCCAACTTGCCGCAATCGGCGGCGATGTTGACCGCGAAGGTCTGCACTTTTTGCGTACCGTTGACGGTGCGTTGTATTATCAAGATGCCGGCGGCGGAAGTTGGCGGGCTTACCGCTTCGTAGCAAATTCGTACACAGTGCAAAAAATAGACAGGCCCGAAACCTTTACCCGCGCGGGGCGTGCGTTTGGTCGCTTTGGCAGACTGCTCACGGATTTTGACGGTGCAAGCCTTGCCGAGAATCTGCCAGACTTCCATAATACACCCGTCCGCTTTGCGCAATTGCAGGAAGCTGTAAAGCAAAATGCCGCCGGGCGTAAGGATTCAGCGCTGCCGGAAATAAACTTTGCCGCCGAGCGCGAAGAGCAATACGGCCGCTTGGTTGTCCTGCAGGCAGAGGATAAGCTGCCCGTTCGTGTTACGCATAACGATACAAAGCTCAACAACGTTGTGTTCGACAAGCTCACCGGCGGCGCGCTCTGCGTCATTGATCTGGATACCGTCATGCCGGGCCTGAGCGCATATGACTTTGGCGACGCGATCCGATTTGGAGCCAACACTGCCGCAGAAGATGAGCGTGATATCTCCAAAGTTTCGTTGAATTTGGAGTTGTTTGCCGCGTATGCCAAAGGCTACTTATCAGAGGCGGGCAGCAGCCTGACGCAAACCGAGCGCGAGGTGTTGCCCTTTGGTGCGTGGTTGATGACTGTCGAGTGCGGCATGCGCTTTTTGGCGGACTACCTGAACGGAGATATTTATTTCCATACCGATTACCCCGAGCATAACCTTGTCCGCGCGCGGACGCAGTTTGCCCTTGCAGCGGATATGGAGCGAAAAATGGGCGAAATGGAAAGAATAGTCAGCGAATTTTCATTGATGCATAGACTACACTCGGTAACAATAAGCCCTTGCTGATCAATGCAACCGCATTCACATAAAAAATCACAAAACTTCAGGAGGAACAAAAACATGAAGAAAATCTCAACCGCCGCATTGTCACTTTTTATGGCAGCTCTGCTGGTGATTCTCAGCGCTTGCTCCGGCAAAAACACAATCAAAGGGCCCAAGGGTGTGCCAAAAGTGGATCCGGAGGTCACCATCACAATGGACGACGGTAATGTCATCAAGCTTGTGCTCTATTCGCAAAAAGCCCCCAACACCGTCTGCAATTTCGTTTCGCTCTCAAAGTCCGGCTACTATGATGGATTGACCTTCCACCGCGCCGCAAAAGACTTTGTTATCCAAGGAGGCGATGCCAAGGGCGACGGCTCCGGGGAGGCCGGCTTCACCATTCAGGGTGAGTTCGAAGAGAATGGCTTCGATAAAAACGATATCCTGCATGAAGAAGGCGTTATCTCTATGGCTCGCACCGAAGACTTTGACAGTGCCGCCACACAGTTCTTCATCGTCACACAAACCAGCCGCAATGTTACTTCTGCCCTAGATGGCAAATATGCCGCATTTGGCAAGGTGACGTCAGGTATCGAGGCCGTGCACACATACGAAAATCGCAATGTCAATAACGACACGGACCAGCGCCCGTATGATATCCCCAAAATCAAAACAGTTACCGTTGATACCAAAGGCGCAGACTTCCCAGAGCCAATCCGCAACGGCGAAGCCCTCCCGCGCGATTATGTCAAGAACCCAACCACTGCGCCAACCACATCTGCAGCACCTACAACAACTCCGGCGCCAACAACCACTGCGCCAACCACATCGCCTGCGCCAACCACAACCGAGGATAATTCCAAACGCATGACCGCCACTATCACAATGGAAGACGGCAGCAAAATTGTGCTTGCGCTTTACCCCGAAAAGGCGCCCAATACCGTGCAGAACTTCGTTGATCTCTGTAATCAAAAGTTTTATGATGGACTCATTTTTCACCGTGTCCTTCAAGGCTTTATGATTCAAACCGGTGATAAGACTGGTTCCGGCAGAGGCGACAACGGCTGGACAATCAAGGGTGAATTCAAAGACAATGGCTATACCGATAATGACCTGAGCTATGATGCCGGTGTGGTTGGCATGGCGCGCATCAACGAACAAAATGACACCGCTTCCTCGCAGTTCTTTATTACGGATACCGGCAACAACAAAAGCGCTCTGGATGGTAAATACGCCGCGTTTGCTAAGGTGATTGAGGGCATGGACGTTGTCCGCAAGATTTCTGCTGTTGTTGTGGGCAAAAACCCTGAAATTGCCAACGATGAAGAAAATGCATCTCCCGTAGAAAAGCAGATCATTAAAACCATCACCGTAGATACCAAAGGTGTTAACGTACCTGCGCCCGAGCGTATAACGGCGGCTCAGTAAAATCAGTGTGTTGAGGGCGCACGCCATCGTGCGTCCTATATTGTATTTATAATAGGGAGTTTTATCATGCCCCTCTGGCAAGGCCGATTCGGCAAAGCGCTGGACAAAGCGACAAATGATTTCAACTCGTCCATAAGCACCGACAGCCGCATGTTCCGTGAGGACATCTCCGGCAGTGTTGCCCATGCCGCCATGTTGGCAAAGCAAGGGATTATCACGCCTGAGGACGGTGCGGCAATCGTCGCCGAGCTTGGAAGGATTCGTGCGGATATCGAATCCGGCTCGCTCTTGATTGATCCTAATGCGGAAGATATCCATACCTTTGTTGAGTATGAACTGACACGCCGCTTGGGCGATGCCGGCAAGCGCCTGCATACCGGTAGAAGCCGGAATGATCAGGTTACGGTAGATCTGCGGCTGTACCTGCGCTCGCAGATTGACGAGGTTACCGCGCAATTGCACAGCCTGCGCACCGCATTGAAGGAAAAAGCCGCCGAATATCCTGGCGCAATTATGCCGGGCTATACGCACCTGCAGCGCGCGCAGCCAATCACGCTGGAACGCCACCTTGGCGCGTATTGCGCCATGTTCCTGCGTGATATTGACCGCCTGAATGACGCGCGGAAACGCATGAATTACTCGCCCTTGGGCAGCGGCGCACTGGCGGGTACGACATACCCGATTGACCGGACAAATACCGCCGCCGCGTTAGGCTTTATCGGCGCAATGAAAAATACCCTTGATGGCGTTGCCGACAGAGACTACTGCGTGGAGCTTGCCGCCGCGCTTTCGCTCGTCATGGTGCACCTCTCACGCTTGAGTGAGGAGCTTATCCTGTGGTGTAGCTGGGAATTTCGATTTGCCGAGCTGGACGACGCGTTCAGCACTGGCTCCTCAATTATGCCACAAAAGAAAAATCCTGATATCCCTGAGCTTGTGCGCGGCAAATCCGGGCGCGTTTTTGGTGATTTGATGGGTCTTTTGACTATGTTGAAGGGTCTGCCTCTGGCATATAATAAAGATATGCAGGAAGACAAGGATGCAGTCTTTGATGCATTCGACACCGTCAAGCTTTGTCTTACAACCTACATACCAATGGTTGAAACTATGCGCTTTTTGCCGGAGAATATGCGTGCCGCTGCGGCAGGCGGCTTTATCAATGCCACAGATTGCGCGGATTACCTGGTGGGTAAGGGCTTGCCGTTTCGTGATGCCTATAAAGCAACAGGGGAGCTTGTTGCGTTTTGCATACGCACTGGGCGTACACTCGAAACGCTTCCACTGGATGAATACCAAGCGGTGTGCGCGCTGTTTGACGAAGGCGTTTTTGAGGCGATCCGTATGGAGAATTGCGTTGCAAGGCGCGGTATGTAAAATGGCCGATATTTTTAGGAGGTATGGCATTGAGCAAGGATGGCGTGGACACAAAACAGCGGATATTTGACGCTGCGGTCAAGCTCTTTTCAGAAAGAGGCTTTCAGGTTACTTCAATGAAGAAATTGGCTGCGGAAGCCAATATAACTCCCGGATCTATCTATAACCACTTCCATTCAAAGCAAGAAATTGTTGATGAAATATATGCCTTTTACCATGAAAATTGGCAAAAAGTGCTCCCCCATTTGGATGACCTGTTAGCTGCGGCGGAGACCGAGGAACCGATCAGTGTCTTGCGACGCCTGACTGTTTATTATGATCCCGAAATTCAGAAAGTAATGGACAGGATATTGATTATTGCCGTTGGTATGTCGCGCTTTGACGCGCGAAGCGAGGCGTTTGTTTTGGAGCATATTTTTCAGGCACACGTAAAGATTTTACTCCCTGTTTTGAATCGGATGGTTGAGCTAAAACGCATTGAGCCAGTGGACACAAGGGTCTATTGTAACCTTATCGCGTACATGTCGTTTGGCACAGCAACGCTCAACAGCACTTCCTCCATGAAAATTGCGAAAGCGGATTGGGAAGCTTGCTTGGCGTTTGTGTCTTCGCAAATTAGGCCGATTAACACACCCGAGCATTAATGCCGTTATTCCGGTGTAACAAAAGTGTATTTTTGCATATTTTCTGCCCTTCGCAGCGATTCTTGTCAAAATCATCTTCGTTGCACCATTATCCACATCACAAACCATCTTAATCCCCTGTTACCCACGGCAAAGGAGACCCATAGCGTGAAAGAATTACCCGCCGCCACACCAAGAAGGCATAACAAAATAGCCCTGCCTACAGCAAGGCGAAGAGCAGTTTCTAAGCTACAACGGCAAGCCCCTGAGAT
>JAIRYC010000082.1 GCA_031267965.1 Oscillospiraceae bacterium
GAAGAACGGGGCGCACACATGGCGGCATTATCCATAACTGAGAAGCTTTTTTGCAAGATTTTTGCCGAATCGCACGATGCAAGGAGCTCAGCGGCACGGGCGGGGGTAGTGGCACGTCAGGCCGTGCCACTACCCATGGACACAGCCTCCTCCCCTACCCTGCAAAACGCGGAAGCCACAGCGTTTGCGCTGCTTGAGCGCGCTGATATCCGCAGGGAAATATCACGCTGGGAGAAGCTGCGCCGGACGCGCGAGGCGGAGCTGCAGGCAGGAATACGCCGACTGGCGTTTGGATCGGTGACGGACGCGGTGCGGCTTTTGCTTTCTGAGGACACACCAACGGCGGACGAACTGGAGCGCATGGATCTGTTCAACGTAAGCGAGATAAAACGGCCTAAGGGCGGCGGGCTGGAAATCAAGTTTTTTGACCGCTTAAAGGCATTGGAGCTGCTGGCCGCGCACTCCGGTGAAGAAGACGGCGCGCTGGGCGGCTTTTTGAAGGCGCTGTCATCAAAATAAGCGGCGCGGCGAAGGAGAGAAGAATGTTTACAACGTTTTCGCCCAAGCAGCTGCGGTTGCTGCGGTGGTGGCTGCCCGGCTCCGCTGATGGGGAGCATGACGCCGTCATTTGCGACGGTGCGGTGCGTTCCGGCAAGACGGTCTGCATGGCGCTGTCGTTCTTTTTGTGGGCGTCGATCACGTTCAGCGGGAGGTCGTTTGCGCTGTGCGGCAAGACAATCGCGTCACTGCGGCGGAATCTGCTCACACCGGTTACGCCGTTCCTCAAGTCAATCGGCTTTGGCATGCGGGAGAAGCTATCTGAAAACTGGGCGGAAATCTCCATCGACGGGCGCACAAACCGCTACTACTTTTTCGGCGGCAAGGATGAAGGCAGCGCGGCGCTCATTCAGGGGATGACGCTGGGCGGCGTGCTGTTTGACGAGGCGGCGCTGATGCCGCGGTCCTTTGTGGAGCAGGCACTGGCGCGATGCTCACTGGAGGGCTCGCGGTATTGGTTCAACTGCAACCCGGAAAACCCTATGCATTGGTTCCGCCGCGAATGGCTGGACAAAACGGAGGAAAAAAACGCGCTGCACCTACACCTTACCATGGAGGACAATCCCGCGCTGACGCCGGAAATTCGTCGGCGATACGAGAACCTATACAGCGGCGCGTTTTACGAGCGTTTTGTGCTGGGCAAGTGGGTTGCGGCGGAGGGTCTGGTCTATCCGATGTTTGACCCGAAGCTCCACATACGTGAGCTGCCGGACGGGGCGGTTGCGGACAGGCGGGTCGTCAGCTGCGATTACGGCACGGTGAATCCGGCGAGTTTTGGGCTTTGGGCACACTATGCGGGGGCGTGGTACAGGGTACGCGAATATTATTTTGACAGCCGGCGCGAGCAATATCAGCGGACGGACGAGGAGCATTATGCCGCACTGGAGGAGCTTGCCGGGAATCTGCCCATTGATTGCGTGATTGCCGACCCAAGCGCGGCAAGCTTTTTTGCGGTTATACGCAAGCACGGACGCTTCCGGGCTATCAAGGCGAAAAATGACGTAACGGACGGTATCCGGCGGGTGGCGGGTATGCTCAAAAGCGGCGCGCTTTTATTTGCGCCATCATGCAAGGACACACTGCGTGAGTTTTCGCTTTACCGCTGGGAGGAAAACTCCGGCAAGGACGCACCACGCAAGGAGAACGACCACGCGATGGACGACGTACGGTATCTGGTCAGCACGGCGGACGAGGCGGCGGGCGGCGGGGATTTTTTTGCGGCGGCGGTGACAAGATGATTGGGGGTTACAGCGGCGCTTCAATCGCTATGCTCCGCCGGAAATAAGTTACAATTCGGTTACAAGCCGCAAAATCCGCAGCCAAAACAGGGTGCGGATTTGCGTTTTTTACGCTATGGGTGAAAGAGCACATAGCGTGCACCGCGAAATGTGCGCGCTAGAGAAAAAATCAAGGAGGATTTATGCGCAAGAAAAAAGAAAAATTCAAAACCAGTCTTGCCGTGCCGCAGACTGCCCCGCGCACGGACTTTGCTTGGTCGGCGATGGAAGGCTCGCCGGACGATGGGCTGCCGCAGGCGCGGTTATACTATGCGCTGCGTGAGAACGTCCCGGTGCTGGACGCGGCCATTGGCAAACTGGTACGTCTGACGAGCGGCTTCACGGTAACGTGCAGCGATGCCCGCGCGCAGCGTGAGCTTGACCGCTTTGCCCGTCTGGCGCCGGTCGGCGGGAATCAGACAGGGCTGTCCGCGTTTGTTTCCGCCTACTTTGACCAGCTGCTGACTTGCGGCACGGCGGTCGGCGAAATCGTTACGGACGAAGCGGACGAAGCCGCAGCACTGTATATTCCGCCGCTTTCGGCCATCAGCCTGCGCAGGGCCAAGAACGGGCTGGACGTGGAGATACTACGGCGCGGCGCCGACGGCAACGACCGCGCTCCACGCGAACCGGAGCTGCTGCTGCTGAGCGTGCTCAATCCCGCACCGGGCGGGCTTTACGGCAAGTCACTGCTTAAGGGACTGCCTTTTGTGAGCGGTATTCTGATGCAAATCTTCCGGACCATTGGCAACAACTGGGAGCGTTTGGGCAACGTACGCTTTGCGGTGACGTACAAGCCACAAAACGACACACTGGACCGTGCCCTTGCGAAGGAACGCGCTGAACAGATTGCCCAACAATGGAGCGAGGCCATGCGCGGCGGCGCGGTGAAGGATTTTGTATCCGTGGGCGATGTGCAAATCCGCGTGATTGGCGCGGAGAATCAGGTGCTGGACAGCGACGTACCGGTACGACAGATACTTGAGCAGATTGTGGCCAAGACCGGACTGCCGCCATTTTTACTGGGCTTTTCGTGGAGCAGCACAGAGCGCATGAGCACGCAGCAGGCGGATTTGCTGACAAGCGAGCTGGAGTCCTACCGCCGTATCCTTGCGCCGGTCATTGAGAAAATTTCTCACACGGTGCTCGCACGGCGCGGACTGGACTGCGGACTAGAGGTCATTTGGGACGACATCACACTGCAGGACCAGGTGGAACTGGCACGCGCGGCACTCTACGAGGCGCAGGCTGCGCGTTTGCAGCAATCAAATGCCGGTTGACAGTATTATCAGTCCAACACCAACCGGCGGAAAGGAGAAACCATGGAAACGAAAACGGGTATGATCACCGAGGATGAGCTGGACGCCATCAACAAGTACACGCGGCACACGCTGACGGCTGACGACGTTTACACTTTCAGCGTGGTGCTGTGCGACAACGAGATCGACCGCGACCTTGAGCGTTTTGACAGCGATGCTTTGCCGGTTTTGGCGGAGATGTTTGTTGGCAAGACGGGTATTTTTGACCATCATCCCAGCGCGCAGAATCAACGCGCACGGATTTTTGCCGCCGAGTGCGTTCCGGATTCCGCACGCAAGACACAGACGGGCGAGGACTATCTTTGCATCAAGGCAAAGGCGTATATTCCACGGACAGAGGCTAACGCGGCACTGATTGAGGAGATTGAGAGCGGTATCAAAAAGGAAGTGAGCGTTGGCTGTGCAATGGGCCGCGTTGTTTGCTCCGTCTGCGGAGCAGAATTACGCGGCGGCGCATGCGAACACAAACGCGGCCGCAGCTACAACGGCAAGCTTTGCCATGCGGTATTGCGGGAACCGACGGACGCTTACGAGTGGTCCTTTGTGGCGGTACCGGCTCAGCCTTTGGCGGGCGTAAGGAAAGGCGCTTTGAATTGCGCGGAGGACGTATCGCCTGTATCTGTCCGCAAGTTGCTTGGAGAGGACACCGATCCGAACGGTACGGAGGACGGCATTGGGGGACTATCTGACGCAGAGCGCGAGGAGGCAATTCAAATCCGCGCGTCGGTACGCGAGGAAACCTTACGGCTGGCGCTCATGGCACTGCCGTCACTGGACAACAACACGGCACGTGCGCTGTGCGCTCAGCTTTCGTTCAAGCAATGCCGCGATTTTATCGGCGCTTTACGCGAAAAACAGACGCTCGCCAAACCCAAAACGCCTCAGCTTGCCACGCCGCGCGGCGACTCCGGCGATAAACAAAATGCAGCGTTCAGAATTTAGAGCGAGGCGCCGCAGGGCGTAGGGGCACGTCATGACGCGCCCCTACGCTCAACACAAAGCAAAGTAAGAAAGGAAGTAAAACTCATGGCAAATTACGAAACCATTCGCCTTGAAAAAGGCATGTATGCAGGCGATTTTACCACAATGCTGGAAAAAATGGACGCAAGCGAGAATTATCGCGAAACAGCCCTTGAGGGCTTAGACGCCTTTGAACGTCAGCTGAAACGCTTTGATATCCACGTGAGCGGCGCACAAAGCGACAGAATTGAAAAGTTCTTCCAGTCCTCCGATTCCGCAGTGCTTTTTCCTGAGTATATTGCCCGCGCAGTCAAACAGGGCATGAAGGACGCGAATATGCTGGACAGCGTCGTGGCGACAACGACCCAGGTTGACGCGCCGGACTACCGTCCGCTGGCGGTTGACCCCGCATCCATTATTGATGAACAACAGGTGTTCCCCATCATCGGGGAAGGCGAACAAATCCCCGCCTACACTCTCAAGAACGGCGACAGCCTTGTGGCATTGCAGAAGCGCGGGCGCATTATCAACACCACCTACGAATCACTGCGCTTCCATCGCCTTGACCTGTTCACCGTGTTTTTGAAGCAGATTGGCGCCCAGCTGGCACGCGAGCAGTTCAACGACGCGGTTGAGATGCTGCTTGACGATGCGGAGGAGATTGAGCAGGCGACAAACAACATCAACTACACGGACCTGCTTGAGCTGTGGACCGCTTTGCAGCCGTTCAACCTGAACACGCTGATTGTCAACCCGGCGCACATGACAAAGGTGATGAACCTTGCGCAGTTCCGCGACTCTGCAGGCGGCTGTGACTTCCACGCAACGGGCAAGCTCATCCATCCGCTTGGCGCAACACTTCTGCCGGCCTGCGCAATGCCGGACAACCAAGTGCTTGGTCTGGACAAGAACAGCGCGTTGGAAATGATTACGGCGGGCGACGTGCTGCTGGAGAGCAGCAAGCTCATTGACCGTCAGCTTGACTGTGCGGCCATTACCTGCCTGGCAGGCTTCTCGCGGATTTTCCCGGAGGCACGTAAGCTGGTCAAGCCGTTTGTTTCCGAGTAACCGACTGACATTTGATGCTGCAGAGGGCGCGCAAATCGTGCGCCCCTGCGTATCCTTGCAAAAGGCTTAATAAAAATTATACAAGGAGAACATCATGGCGAACCAGAACACGGTTTTGGCACAGCTGCGCATTTGGATTGACACTTGCGTGCCGGACACGGAGCTTTTGCCGCTGTGTGCCGCCGGTCTGGCGTCTGTTCGCATGCGTTTACGCAGCAGCGCAGACGAGGACGACCCGCGAGTCAGCGCGGCGGCGGCGGCGCTCGCGCTTTATCAATATCAACTGAAGCAGCGCTTAACCGGCGGCGTGCTGAGCGATGTGAGGGCGGGCGACGTTGTGCTCAAGAGCGCGGGCGACCCACTGAAGGCAGCGGCCATCATCCGCAACGAGTGCTTCAGCGCGGCGGCGGCGCTTTTTACCGACGGTGATTTTGTGTTTTTGGCGTGCTGACCGTCAACATGAATAATGGGAGAGGTAACCATGCAAGCAAGCGCATTTGAGGGCGTTCTGCGGCAATACGGCAGACAGACGCGTCTATTCGCGCCCAGCGGTGCGGAAATTGCTGCGTATCACTCGTTTGTGCAGCCGCTGCGCTACAAAAACAAGCTTTATCTTTACGGCGTGCACACCGAGATTGGCTATAACAGCCAGGGGCACTATCTATATCTGGGACCGGCGGAGCACCAATTGCAGGAGGAAGGTCAGGAACTGCAAATCGGCGGGGAGCTTTACCGCATTGAACGCGCGGAAACAGTTTATCTTGCGGACGAGCCGCTTTATGTTTGGGCGGTTGTTCGCCGCAAGGCGGAAGTGACGATTAACGGTTAAGGAGAAAAACATGAGCGCAATATCCGCCATGCCCGCGCAGATTGCGCAATGGCTGGGGCAGCAGGCTCCGCTGACGGGCATCGTTTTTATCCCCGAGTATCCGGCGGTCAAAAAGGCCGTACCGCTCCGGCAGGCCATTGTTGCGGTGGGTCTGGAAAACGCAGCGATAACCGACAAGTTTGTGGCAAACGACAACGGAATACTGGAACAGCAGGAATATTGCCGGACGGCTAAGCTGCGGATCCGCTTGGGCATTCACGCGCCATACTCACTTGGCGGCGAATACTGCCACAGCGTATTCACCAAGGTTACTGACTGCCTGACCTTTGGGAGCGATTTGGAGATTACGCAGTCTGCGGCGGGGCGCATAACCAGCGACCGCGACACGGATGCGTTTGTGCTGGATTGCTACTTTGACGTAACGGCGGATTTTTGTCCGGCTGAAAGCTCTGACCTGACGTTCCCGTCGTTTATCAGCAAGGATTTGCTGTGCGGCAGCCACATCAGTAACAATGACATTCATTTTTCGGGCACAGAGAAGCAAAAATTCACGCAGCCATTTGTCACAGGGGCTTACACGGGCACGGACGCGGCGACCCGCAGCGTCACACTGGGCTTTGCTCCGCGGCTGGTGATTGTTTTTGCGCAGGACTTTCCGCCAACGGCTGCCGCGAGCGGGACGACGTCCCAGGCGAGCTACTGGGGAATTGCCGCGGCCTCCGCCGCCGCTATCAAGACGCAGGGCATTTTGCTGACCGCAACGGGCTTTCAGGTGATGTCCGCCGGCACACAGACGATTCGCAATGTGCTGGCACGGCTCAACGAGGCAGGCCTGGGATACGGGTATATTGCTTGGCGGTAACGGGCACGCCTATGCGGCGGGCGCTGCTCGCCGTTACATATATTGATCATTGGGAAACCGATGTAATCAACAAACAAAACGGCGCGAGACTTCTCCCCTAGGCTGCGAAAAAAATGACAGAGTCGCTTCATTCATCCTCATCCGGCAGATTAGACGTGCAGTTTGGGCAGCGCACCGCCGCAGGATTGATGGCGGATCTGCAGTATGGACACTGTTTGGTTTCCGCAAGGATGACGAGGGCACCGTCCTTGTTGCGCGCGCGTGAGATTGCGTTGATCCCTTTGATAATGCAGAAAACCACTGCCGCCATCAGTATAAAATCCAGCAGCATCATCAAAAATTCGCCGTAAGGGACGACCGTTGTGGCGGCTTTTGCGTCCGCTATTGTATCGTAATGCTTTCCGTCCAGCGCAAAAAAGAGCTTGGAGATGTCGAACGCGCCCTTTCCCTTAGATAAAGCCCACGAGATCACTGGCATGATAATTTTATCGACCAGCGCAGTAATGATTTTTTGGAACGAACCGCCGATAATCACACCGATTGCCAAATCTATCACATTACCCCGCAGGATAAAGGATTTGAATTCGTTGAACACACCGCCGACTTTTTCGCCGGCTTTTTTGAGTTTTTTGATTTTGCTCATGGCTGTCTCTCCGGTCCGATTAAACATTGGGCGCTTGCCGACCTAAACAATCACTGTGCCCACTTCATTCGCCACGCAAGCATTCACTAATGCTTCAATATCCAGCGCTTCCTCCACCTTGGCGATGATTTCCGCGTTTGGGCGCGTGCGCGGGTGCTTTGGCGTAAAGACTGTGCAGCAGTCCTCGTAGGGCAAAACGGAGGTATCAAAGGTATCAATCCGCCGCGCAATTGCAACGATCTCCTGCTTGTCCATGCCAATCAGCGGACGGAAAACAGGCAGGGTGCATACACTGTCCGTACTGGCGAGCGCGGGGAGGGTTTGGCTTGCCACCTGGCCGAGGTTTTCGCCGGTGACGAGCGCCTCCGCTCTCTCGGCAAACGCGATTCTTTCGGCGACGCGCATCATCATGCGCCGCGTGAGGACTGTGCCCAGCTCCTCCGGGCAGTTTTGCTTAATCGCTTCCTGCACGCGCGTAAGCTGCACGGTATGCAGATAACTCCCTCCGGTATATTCCGCAACCTTGCCCATGAGCGTGTGGACTTTTTTCTCCGCGCGGGGGCCTGTATACGGCGGCGACGCAAAGTGCACGCCCACCACATTGACCCCGCGCCGCGCCATCATCCAACCGGCGACGGGGCTGTCAATTCCGCCGGAGATAAGCAGCAGCACCCGCCCGGACGATCCTGCCGGCAGTCCGCCGGCGCCGGGGATTTGCTTGCCATGGACAAATATGTATCGGTCGCGCACCTCGGCGGTAACGGTCACCTCCGGGTTATGGACGTCCACGCGCAGGTGCGGGAACTGCTTGAGCAAGCGTTCGCCCAGTTGCGCGGATATCTGCGGGCTGTCCAGCGGGAAGGTCTTGTCCGCACGCTTTGCCTCGCACTTAAAGGTCCGTGCGGCGAGTAAATCATGCGCCAGAAAAGCACCCGCGCCATCCAACAAGGCGTCCATGCTTTTTGGCAGACAGAGCGCGCGGCAATACGCCGCAATCCCAAACACCATACCCACGCGGCGGACAACGTCCGCCGGAAGACGTTCATCGCCTTGCGCCGCACGGACAGGCTTCGCCTCGGGAACATTACCGTTATCAATTGTACCTGCGCCGCCCAAACTGACCCCGCCCACCGGCGCAACGGTCAGAGTGGACTGGGCATATGTATAGTGAAAGCTGCCCAGCGGGGCAAGCCGCCGTTTTAGGTTTTTGACCAGCCGCTCCTCAAACGAACGGCGGTTCAAGCCCTTTAACGTCAGCTCACCGTATTTGATGAGAATGACTTCGTGCATACATCCCTCCCATTTATGTAAGGGCGATAATGAATCGCCCGCTGCTTAACACACCCTGCTTGCCCACACCGCAGCGTCACTGCCCAATAAGCGTGCGCATTGCTTCGCCCAGCATCCACAGCAGCTTGTCCGCCTCATCCATAGTGCTTGTGTGCGTAAAGCTGACGCGCAGCGCACCCGCCAAGACCCGCGGCGCCAGATTCATCGCCTTGAGCACGCGGCTGGGCTTACCTTTGCTGCATGCGGAGCCGCTGGAAATATACACGCCGCGCTGCGAAAGAAAGTTGAGCATTGGCTCACTTTTTTGACCGGGCACTGAGAAGCTGACGATGTGCGGCAGCGCGTCCGGCGGCGAGTTGACGACCACGTCGCCAAGGCTTTGCAGACCCTGCACCAGATGATCTCGCAGCGCGGACACATGTGTAAACGCAGTCTGCAAATCCGGCAGGTTATCCGCCGCCGCGCCAAAGCCCGCAATCGCCGGGAGCGGCTCCGTCCCCGAGCGGATTTTGCCCTCCTGCGAACCGCCAAAAACGCGCGGCAAAACAGTCACGCCCTTACGGATATACAGCGCACCCACGCCCTTTGGCCCATGAATTTTGTGTCCGCTGACGGTCAGCAAATCCGCGTCGATCTCCGCAGGGCGCACGGGCAACTTGCCAAACGCCTGGACGGCGTCCACATGGAACAAGGCGGGTGCGCGGTTTGCGTGGATAATGCGCTTGACGACGTCCACCGGCTGGCACGTGCCGGTTTCGTTATTGACCGCCATGACACTGACCAGAATCGTGCCGGGCGTGATAGCCCGCTGAAGGTCGTCTTCGCTTATACGGCCATACTGATCCACCGGCAGGCGAACCACATCGTAGCCCAGCTTGCTCAGATGTTCGGCAGATTCGTAAACGCTTGCGTGTTCCACCGCGGTAATGACTACACGATTACCGCGTCGGCGCATGGCCGCTGCTCCACCCAGTACCGCCAGGTTATTCGCCTCCGTCCCGCCGGAGGTAAAGGTGATTTCCTCCGGCTGCGCGGCAAGTTTTTCGGCAATGGCCGCACGTGCGCTCTCAAGCATTTCCTCGGCGCTCAACCCAAGCGCGTGCCGCGAGGATGGGTTACCCCAGGTTTCTTGCAGGGCTTGCTGCATGGCAAGTATCGCCTCTGCTGAAACGGGGGTTGTTGCGCTGTTGTCTAGGTACGCGTTCATGCTGCCACCTCCACACTTTTATGCTTTTTTGCTACCGAGATTGAAGCGTCCGGTAACATCGGTACCGGGGACGTTTTCCAGCAGGCGTTGCCTGCCACCTCCACACTTTTATGCTTTTTTGCCACCGAGATTGAAGTCCCCAAGTTAGTGGTTTGCGCCAACTGATTCATTATACACCACATTTCTGCTAATTTCAAGCTTTTAGGATGATCCTGCGCGCGGGGCTAGTCCCATTGGTAGTATATGCGGTTTTAGGGGCTTGGACACATAGCAATTTTGCCATTATCGCGTCCGCGGCGCCGGTCCAATCATTGCCAGGCACACACCATTATCCGGATCTAAGATATGATACATGAATCCGTGATTTGTTTTAGCAATTGACAAGCTTGAAAAAATAATGTATAATGGTTATATTCAAATTTCAAATTCCAAAAATTTGTCGTTTGTCAAAATTTCGGGAGGTTAATATTATGGCAAGAACCAGCAAATACATTGCTTGGGAGCGATATTTCTCCGGGCAGAACGACGAAAGCTTTGCCATCTCGCTGGAGGCTTTGCAGAACATTTTGGGCTCTCCTCTGCCGCAGTCCGCTTTTCAGCGCACATGGTGGGCAAACACCCCGAATGCCCCGCAGTCAAAGGCATGGACGGCGGCGGGCTACAGGGTAGACAGCTTCCTCGGCAACGCGGTCACGTTCACACGCGCTGATGCTGTTCCGTCTGAGGCCGCGCTAAAACGCCGCGGCAGGCCGCCAAAGGCTGCCGGCACAATCACGCCCAAAAAACGCCAGGCGCATACTCCTAAGTCCAAAAAGCACAAATATACCAAACGCAGCACAGTTCCCGCGCCTGCCGCGCAGGAAAAAGCGCTTGATCTGCGCGTATCCGTGCTGGGCACGGGCAATCTTGGCAGCGCGATTCTTCAAGGCATTGCGGGCAGCCGCACGGTCAACCTCAAGGCGTTCACGCTTTGTGACAAGGACGAGGCAAAGGCTGCCGCGCTCACTAAAATATACAAATCACATCTTGCCGAAGATGTACAAGATGCGGCAGCCAATTGCGAAATCCTGTTACTGACGGTCAAGCCGGGGCAGATTGCGGACGTACTGGCGTCCGTCAACGCGGAAATTGCAGACGGTAAGCCACTGGTAATATCGACAGCGGCAGGCTGGACCTTGGACGAACTGCAAGCTCAGCTGCCGTCCGGGATGGCCGTGGCGCGCATTATGCCCAACCTGAACGCGGCGGTGGGGCAATCGGCAACGGTTTACAGCGTAAACAAGTATGTCACCGAGGAGCAGAAGACCGCGCTTGAGCACTTGCTGAAGGCGTTCGGCACGGCACAGGAGATTGACGAGAGCCGTTTTGGCGCACATTTGTCGCTTAGCGGCGCGGGTCCGGCATTTGTGTACCTGTTTGCGGACGCGCTCACGCGGGCCGGCGTACGGCTGGGCCTGTCGCACGGTGAAGCGCTCAACGCCGCCATACAGACTTTGCTTGGCAGCGCCGAAAACCTAAAGGCAAGCGGTCTGCACCCGCAGGAGCTTGTTGACAAGGTGTGCTCGCCCGGCGGGATTACGATTGAGGGCGTACTTGCGCTGGAGGAAACCGGATTTGCGGCCGGCGTCGCGGGGGCGGTCAGCGCGGCGTACGAGAAAAATTTGGCGCTGTGAATTTAAGCTTCCAAACGTTCACCTTCCATAAAACATGATTGCATTTAATTCAACCTACAAAGCCTCAATCTGTTTTAGCTGACTTTTCCGCTACATCGTTAAGGTTTTAGTCGATTCCGGCAATTCCAATTTATCAACTAGCCCAACGAAATTGAAAAGCACGTCAATTTGAACAACTCTCTTTCCCGAACTCCTGTCCGGCGCGTGAATTTCAATGCGTTCCATTAATTCATTCAAAAGTGTAGGCGTCAATTCTTTCACGCAGGTGTACTTGCGCACTTGCTGCAGAAACCGATTCAAGTCCAGCGACTGCTGTTCCTGTTCGGAAATATGCACAGCCAGTACCTTAGCCTGAACCGCTAAATCCCGTTGTTCCTGCTCGTAATCCCGCGATAGCTTCATAAACCGTTCGTCGGTCAGCTTGCCGGAAATGTTGTCCTCGTAGATTCTTTTTACGATGCCGTCAAGCTCGGTTATACGGCGTTCCGCCTGAATTAGCTTTCGTTTGCTGTCAGCTAATTCCTTGCGGCTTTTGACCTCGCTGTTTTGACGCAATATCTCAACAAATTCTTGCTCGTATTGGCTGGCAAAAGCCGTTACCCGCTGGATTTACTCCAAGATTAGACTTTCCAAAACAACCCGCCGAATGTAATGCGATGAATCGAAAACTCGCTTTTTAGTACGAAATCCTGAACACACAAAGTAATCCTGTTCGGGTTTTATGCACGCTCCAGATGAGAAATACATTCGGCTTCCGCAGTCAGCGCAGTAGGTGATACCTGAAAACAAGCATAGCCTACCGCTTTTGTCATGCCGCCGTTTCCCTGCGGCACGCAGTTGTTGAACGCAGTCAAAGGTAAGCGGACTGTCATTAGGGATTATTAAGGTCGTATCTTCGCCTATTGTAACGTTTTCGGCGTTAAAAGTTCCATAGAAAGCTAACCCACCTGTTTCAACAAATTTGTATGCTAATTGAGAAAATTCATCACATACAAATAGCTTTATACCCCATTCTTTGACAGTAAGATTTGATTTAGGTGTTGTGGTTGTTACTTCGGCGGTCTTTTTGCATTCTTCTTGTTGAGACGCGACCGGATTTTGATCAGCTTGTTTATCGCTGTTATTATTGACAACATAAAAGCCAAACGCACCGGCAGTCCCAAGCAATGCAACTGTCAATATTATCACCGCCACTTTAAGCCCATTTTTTTGTTTTTCGCTCCTATGCCCGCACTTAGATTATTTTCTTCCATTTGCCCTCCTTTGGCAGTTTAGCGGCTGTCGAAATAAAAAGGACACAACCATTACTTTGGTTGTCGTATGGCAACAATCCCGGCGCAGTAGCAAAAAACGGAACCTCTCAAAATGGGTGGTGGAAAGATAAGGTTACTAATAATCTAAAAGCTGGTGATATTTTAAGAACCGGTAACGATACACACAATGTATTTATCACAGCCGTCAACGGTTCTAATATAACGTACACAGATTGTAATCATTTCGGAAGTGGAGCATATCCCAATGATGCTTGTAAAATTTTTTGGGATACTACAAAAAGCATTTCAGCTCTCAATATTACATATGTGCTTCATGCGCCTTACGCGTTAAGTTCCTCCACAACCCCCGGCAAACCCACCCTAAGCGTCAGCACCGCAGGTGCAAGTGTTCAGTTCTCTTGGACGTGGCCAGCTAATACAGATAAGTTTGGATTACGGATTTATAATGCTGGCGGTAATGTGATTTATCACAACGAGCCGTATACTTCCAGCAGTCTCAGTGTGGTTTTGGCAAACGGTTCTTATACCGCAGATGTTGCAGCAATCAACAACAACGGCAGTTACACTTTCAGCGACAAAATTTCTTTTACTGTAGCGTCCGCTGGTAGTCGTACCGTTTCGGGCGACTTTGCCGTCAAAAAAAGGCATGATAAAATATTAACGATTGATCAAGCACTGGATTTGGTGGAAAAACAACTTCCTTCCTTATGGCTTTCTCCATATGCGCCTATTATTGATATCAGACTGGAAAATCTCGTGGTGGACAACGGGGATGGTTCAAGCGCTGTGATTCCGTGTTGGCATTTGTGTATTGATCGCAAGGGA
>JAIRYC010000085.1 GCA_031267965.1 Oscillospiraceae bacterium
GTCGCTTTTAAGTAAACGCGAAGTAATTGAAGAAGCGGCTTTACCAAAAACATCTGAGAAAACATCATCCAATTTAATATTGGAAACAGTCAAACAGTTTTGAGTGCGGTTCTTTTCGCCGGTTACAAAAACCGATTAAATCTTCAATTAGCGATGATATGATATATATGTATCCGAGTCAGCGCTGCTCGCTATATAAAAAACCTCTAAGCATTTTCAAAACCAACGAAATCTTTCCCGTCAGCGTAAAAATCGCATAATTCCAAGGCGTTAGGATTCTACGATTCCAAAAAGCGCCAAGCCTCATCGTTATTTTGTTAAGACCTTTATAAACCGGAGTTTGCAGCGGGTAGACGCCATCTTGGCCGTTTTCGTCTGTATTGCCGTAAGCATAGAGGTACTGCGGCCAGCGTTCATTGCTGTTGACTGTGGGGTCGCTCGTATTACACCACCAGGCAAACAGGCCGTTCCATTCGTTTTGTTCGCCATGCACAGCCCCTTTAATAAACCACGTATACTCTGGCAGAGCAGTGGTGGAAGCATCAATTTCATTATCCGGTGAGACGTGATTGTGACCGCAGGATGTATTCTTTTGTTTATATTTCCCGCCGAGTGTTTCGCCAAGCTTTGAAACAGTCGCCCCAAAGGATGCGTATACCGTTTCGACGACTCCGTCCGCTTGCCGGCCCTGATTTGAAGCAAGCGGCCAGCCCGCGCTTCCGTAGCCTGCCACAACGGCAATCTTGAAGTTATTTTTGGCTGCCGCTTGCTGTAGGATTTTGTGCGAGTTTAGCTGAAGCGAATGATAGGCGTCTATCTTAACCATAAAATCGCTGTAACCAACTGCCTCAATATTTGTTTGAGAACCAAAACACGCTTCTTTGGCATCGTTATACATATCCGGGGGAACGAGAGCCCATATGCCGGGAAACGTACCGTAGAGCGGGATAAAAGCGCTGTCAAACATAGAATCCAAAAATGAAACTGGGAAAAACTCAAACAGAGAACAAATCAAATCCATTATTCCCGCAGTGTGCAATATGCTTAGAATTAAGCGAATACCATGATCCAATTCGCCTATAAATGGCAAAGAGTACGAGCAGGCAAGGGCGCGGGCGTCCGGCAAAATTTTCTTTTGATATCCGGCGCCCAAAATTCCCATGCCATTTGCAAGAGGTATAGACATGAATATCCCCGCAACGTCTTCATTCCCTCGCTTGTTTACATACTCGTTAATATAGGCTAAAGCAACAGCGCCTGACGCAGAAAGCGACTGGATATAAACCTTTTCAGCTCCTGCATGTTTTTTAACCGCCTTAACATAATCATTAAGCTGGTCTGCAACATCTATGGGAGACTGACGCCAATCAAAAGCAAATTTATAAACAGAAGTATTCAGCAAGTCAATATTGATCCAAGACGGTTCGGGCTCAGGTTGTTTTGCGCGGGGGTCTTTTTTGCCGAGGCCTTTAAGAGCGTTGGCAAGAGCGGTTGCCGCACACTTGAAAAAGCCGTTATTCTCTTTCGGTGTTTGTGATGATTCAGGCTCCGTGCCGTTTTCAGCTCCGAACAATTCCGCCGCGTATCTTTCAACAGGCATTGCCTGTTTTTCTTTGCTCTTTGGAGAAGCATAAGCTTTGTCGTCATATCCGGTACCCGGCACGGGAGTCGTTTCCTGCCGATAGATATAGTTTCTGCTTGTGCCGTTGGGGTACATCTGCAAATCACCAAAAACCTGCCAAAGAAACGCTCCGGCGATGCGTCCTGCTTCAGCCCAGTCGAGCTTTTTAACCGCAGCAAACAGGGGCTCTTTGATTTTATCAACAATTTCGCCCATAGCTTCCTGTGAAAGATCGTAAGAGGAGCTATAGACAATATCAGGATTCTCAATGTCGGTCAGCGGAGCCTGCCCGCCGGTCATACGAATTAGCGGGATATTGTGTTCTTCGGCGTTTGCCGTTATGGGCAGGCAGACAATAACGATTACAACTGCCATAACCGCGCCAAGCGCACATTTTATTGTGTTCCTTTTCATCTACTTACACCGCTCAAACGTCAGCACAGTCTTAAACAGGTCGCCATCGATCGCCATTTCAAAGCTTCCTTTTTGAAGCTCCGTCAATCCCCGGGCAATTGAAAGCCCCAGGCCGCTTCCTTCTCCGGAACGCGAGGAATCTCCCCGTACAAAGCGTTCTATCAGTTCATCGCCGGAAATATTAAGCTGATGGTTGGAGATGTTTTTTAGCATTACGCCGACTTTTTCTTCGGATACCTCAGTCGAAAGATAAACGCGGGTTCCTTCCAGCGCGTACTTACACAAGTTGCTCAAAAGATTGTCGAGCACACGCCAGAGCATCCGCCCATCTGCAAGAATAACGGGAGCATTTGGCGAAAGGGTTAAGATCATCTCAAGCTTTTGTTTGCTAAGCCGATCTTCATATTCGCCGACCGCCTGAGATAAAAGCAGGTTTATGTCCATCGGTTCCAGATTAACTGGCATATTTCCCGCCGAGGCTTTGGCGGCTTCAACTAAATCCTCAATAAGCTTTTTCAATCGCTTTGATTGTCTGTCCAGAACTGAAACGTACTCTTTAAATTTATCGGGCAAACCATTTTCATTTTTAAGAATATCCACATAGTTCACGATGGAGGTTACAGGGGTTTTTATATCGTGCGAAACGTTCGTTATAAGCTCCGCCTTCATGCGTTCGGATTTTGTTAGCTCGTCAACGGTTAAATTCATTCTGGCATTAATGTTATTTAAGTTTTTGCCATGCTTTTTCAAGCCCGGAAACATATTTTTCAGATCAATCACAAACTTAAAGTTGCCGCCGGCAATCTCGCCTATGCCCTTAAGAAGCCTGCGTATATCTATGGCCGCAAGCGCAACCATTACCGCAAGCAACAGCTTTTCAAAAAGCCACAGATAAATCAGGATTTTTTCATTATCTTTGAAAAATGAAAACGCCGCTAGCTCAATAAAGGCAATACTCAGGCATACAAGCCATTCCTTCCAAAAAAGCGGCAATGAGCGCAATATATAGGCAACGCCCCGGCAAATCTTATGCAGAATAGTATTTATCCACCAATTACCTGCCTTTAATCTTGCAGCAAAGGTGATTGGCAGAGATAAAACCAGCGGCAGCCATATGATAGCCGGAGCAATGCCATATATAATATAGTCGGCGATTTCGTAACCGCCATATGCGTTGTAAATAAATAAGCGAATAAAATAACCCGCGGCCAGCAAGGGCAGTGCAACATATAAATCAAAGGGGATTTTATCCGGCAAGCTTAGATGTATACCTTCCTTGCCGGCTTTGCGCCCGGCGCCGCAAGAAAGAAATGCAAGCAAAAAAACACCACACAAGAAGGATATGGAGCAACACACAATTAGCCAATAGCGCAGGCTGAATAGATTGCTGACCCAATTTGCGGCCTCGAAAAAACCATCCTGCACAATTAGCTGCGATCTAACATAGCCCGTAATATGAATAGTTTGCTTGTCCCAGACTGTATAACGGATTTTAAGTACATAATCGAGCTTGCCGTCGTCGTCTATATCGCCCTCCCAGTTTTGATGACTGACATCGGCATAATTGCGTTCGCACATGCGAATATACTCCTGCCGCTCTTTGTCTGTGCGAAAAGATAAATCCTTAGTTTCAATACGTTCATTCAGCAGCATATTGCGCGTTGAGGCTTGGCTGTATTGATAATCGTCATTGCTGTAATTGCGCAGCAACTCCTTTCCGGACTGGTCGGTGACCACGAAAAAGAAATTGCTGTTTTTTTCGGAAAAATGCTCTTCAAAGTCTGCGAGTGCGGTGCTGTTTTCTTTATCCCGATTTTCAAAATAAACGCTGCAGTAGTTCTCAACAAGAGCCATCTGCTGCCAGAAGTATGAAACCGAAACGGAAATAATAGTCTTGTGCTGCGCTTCGTATTCGTTATTGCTTGTGAAGATGCCTGAATCAATCAGAGAATAAAGGCCAAAGCCTGAAACAGTAATGGTCAGCGCCATAACAGTCAACAAAACAAAAGCAAATATTTTTGCCCAAGATTTGGTCAGAAGCTTCTTCATGTGTAATCCGCCTCCATTTTATAGCCCTTGCCCCAAACCACCTTGAGGTAACGCGGCTCGGCGGGGTTGATTTCAATCTTTTCACGTATGTGGCGGACATGCACGGCAATGGCATTGTCGGCGTTAATCGGCACGTCGTCCCAAACCTTTCGGTACATTTCCTCAGGAGAAAATACAATGCCCGCATTTTGCATAAGAAAACAGAGTATGTCATATTCTTTCGGCGTAAGAGGAGCGGCTTCGCCGTCTACAGTTACGCTTTTTGCACTGTCGTCCAATTCAATGTTAGCAATGCGCATTACACTTGGTCTTACTTTTCCGCTGCCCAGCTGCATATACCGGCGCAGTTGAGATTTGACCCTTGCAATCAATTCTATAGGGTTAAACGGTTTTGTGATGTAATCGTCCGCGCCAATGCTTAACCCTAAAATTTTATCGCTGTCTTCAGACTTTGCCGTAAGAAGGATTACAGGGACATTGGAATGTTCCCGCAGTTTTGTCATGGCGGTAATGCCATCCATGCCGGGCATCATGACGTCCAAAACAATAAGGTGAATATCCTCGCGCAGGATTTGCTTCAGAGCTTCCTTTCCCGTGTAGGCTTTGAACACTCTATAGCCTTCGGCAGAAAGATAAATTTTTAAAGCGGAAACGATGTCTCTTTCGTCGTCGCAAACCAGAATATTATACATAGCTCCCTCTCCGGACAGTCTTTGCCCATATGCAAAATATTATATAAGAAACAAAAGAGAAATACAACTCACAGTTTTTTACATAGTTCTATGTGTTAAGGCTCTCCATAAGCGGAGCAGAAGCGGGAATCGCATACTCAAGCTCTTTAGCGTTCTCATTGTGCGCTGAGGAGCAGACTCCGTGCTCAATCGGTTTCCACTCAACTCTGCTGAACAGAGCAACAAAGGCAATCGGAATATACAAGAACATAAAAAGAGGAAAAGTCAGCGTATACAGTATCTTTTTCCACGGAGAGGCATGGATTTTCTTCCATTCCGTTGCGGTGGTAATGACGCCGATTACAAATGTCATCAGGTATACCTTGCCTAAAGTCAGCAGCGCCGACTGCCCCATGACGAGCAAGCTTTCGCCATTTACCAGCGCAATAATCCCGATAGCCAAGCTGGAGAGAAGACTGACGACAGACAGCAGCACCGCAGGCATGATAGTCATGCTCATATTGAAGCAGGCAAAGCTGCCCCGCGCCGCGCCGGAAAAAAGCTGTGCCCCGTAGGAACGAAAAACCTGAAGGAAGCCCTTTGCCCAACGCAGGCGCTGCTTCCATAACTGGCTGAAACGGTTTGGTTGTTCATCATATAATTCTGCATTGGCGCAGAAGCCGATTTTTACGCCTTTAAGTACATGGTGCACACTGAACTCAATATCCTCAGTCAGCAAATGGAAGGGCCAGTTGCCCCCCATACCATCAAGTATTTTTTGACTGAACAGGAAGCCTGTGCCGGAAATTGCGCAGCTCGTTTTGAGTAAAGCGCGTGGATAGTTCGTGTATTTGGATTCGCGGAGAAACGCCAGCGCGGAACCGGCGGTCAACCAGTTGTCGCCATAGTTTTTTGAGTTGCGGTAGCTGGTTACCACTTCATTCCCGTCGCTGAATGTCCTGTTCATGTTTTCTATGTAGTCAGGCTCCAGAATGTTATCAGCATCAAAAACGAAGTAGCCGTCAAAGCTCTGAGGATAATCCTGTGCAATGCATTTCAGCAAATGCTCAAGGGCATATCCTTTGCCGATCAGCTTTTTATTTTCCCGCTCATAAACTGCAGCGCCCGCCGCCCTTGCAATTGCCGCCGTGCCATCTGCACAATTATCGGCGATAACAAAAACAGAGATGCGATTTTGATCATATGTCTGCATATGAAGGCTGTTGATAAGGTCGGCAATTACCTTTTCTTCATTGCGCGCACAGATTAACACAGCAAAGCGATTGGGCTTTGTGACAATTCTCACCGGAGCTTTTTTTATGAATGGAATGAGAACGTAAACGATTTGATAAATATAGCACATGAGAAAAAACGCTGTTATTGCCCAGTTTATCCATTGGATTGCGTCCATGGGTTGTACCTCTTTCTTCAATTTCACATAGTTCAAACGATACTGATAATTATAGAAAAAAACTCCTTAAGATACAATAAGGTATAATCTTAAGATTTGATTAAGGTCGGTATTGGTATTCCGAATCAATATTTGTATTATGCCTTTAGGCTAAATCCGGAAAACATCTGCATCCCCGCGGGACATTGCTTCACGGCAGGTTTTATCAAGGGTAACGGCTCGGCGAAAGACCCTGCGGCAAAATTGGCAGTCGAAAACACCGCAGCGCCGGAATCGGCGAAGAGCGCGCCTGACGATTGCCTTGATGCCGAATCCGGCGTTTCCCGCAGGAAATTCAACTGCCTGCGCCGGATCGCCAAGGACTTTATGGACTACCTGATGTCCGACGACGATCTCTGGGATTAGTGTTCCACAGCACCTTATGAAAGCGTCTGCCGAAAGGCAGGCGTTTTTAACAGGGGATATATAAAGATATATGGTACAAATTTATTGCTCCCCCTGACCGTCAGCCATTAGTATTCATAAAATCCAGCTGTCACGGGGAGTTTATGTGATATAATATTCTTACTCTCCCGGGCGAACTCTACCTTCTTCCCAAAGTTTGTCCAGTTGCCCGGGAGAGCTTTTTGTTGCGCAATCAGCGTATATACAAAGGCAAATTGTCATTCTGAGGAAGCTCTATATTTGTAATTTTGAGTTTTACAATTTAAAAATCATTTGGCACTATACTCAAGTTTTCCTTTTTTAGCATCCATGCAAATATGCCGTATGTCAGTATGCTGTCAAGCCCCGTGCCGAACGCGAACATCAAGGCAATGCCCGTAAGCGTTGGCGTATAAACACCCGTTTTCCAAAATATGAACGCACCGCCGTAAACGACCGCGTTTATCACGACCGACTGGAAAAGCATATAGTTCGTTTTGCCTATTCCGTAAAAAATGCTGTCAATTACGTTATTATAGGCAAACAGAACATAGAACCCTACGCTTATCAATACAAGAAAGAAAATATCATTGCAATTTTCAAGTTGTAACACGCTGTGCATGAAGGGCTTCCAGAGTGGCATTGAGGCAAACCATAACGCGACAAACAACGTAGTCAAAACAAAGTAGCCGAGTGTTTTCTGTTGAATTGCTTCGCGGTTGTTTTCGCCGCAGTCGCGTTTCACAAGTTCACCAAGCTGTATTACAGGTAAAAGTAACCAGCCCCATATAAAATTGTTCGCCACCCAAAACGTCCCCTGCTCGCCTACCATGTTGACCATACGGACTATCATGAGTACAAAAGCGATATTTCTGACAAAGGATTCCAAACCCGAAATGCCGCCGACCTTTGCCCAACCCTTGACCCAATTGAACGATAACCGCCCTTTTGAAATGATTCGTACGTCTTCACGATGCAAGAGCGCAACCGCTAACCCTAAGAGCAAAATATTTATGGTTATGTTGGTAATCGCAATCCCGTTGACGCCCAGTTTTGCGGAAACACCTAAATTGGAAATTAAGAACATATCGAGCATAATCGTCAAAACCATTTGTAAGCCGAGTACAAAATATAAATATTTCTGTTTTTTTACGGTAACCAAAACTACCATGGTAAACTTGACGAGCGTCGCAAAAATTGCCGCCACCGTTTCAAGGCGTATATAAACCACTGTTTCATTTATGATCGCTGTGTCTTGTTGCATAAATCCGATTAACGGTTTTGCAAATGCAATTATCAAAACAGATAAAAGCGCGTAAACGCCAAAAACAATCAGAAGCCCTGTCTTGACTTGGTTGGTCAGTTCCTCCTGCTTTGCTTCAACTGCATTCTGTTGCTCGTTTGCCGTCGCTCTTTGCTTATCAACGAACGCTTTGCCTATTGTTTCAAATAAAGGATAAACTCTTTGGCTTCTGATACTGTTATCTCATATTTGTTACTGAGTTCACCGCATAGCACGGGACAAATTATTGATTCATTCTCATAACATTTCTCGCAGATATGCTCGTTGACACGCTCCTGAATTTGAAACAAGGTCGGTCTGAGAAGATTTCCTCCTCGTCCTCTTTGATAGTCCACTCGTATGAGAACGCCTAAGCCAAGCAGATACTCAGAAATGACCCTCTGCCTTGCTGTTCCATCGCTCATAGTTTAGCTTCTCGCCAAGCCGGCGGGCAGCTATGACAAGGCCCTAGACACTGAGCGCGATTTGCTCACCACCGACGCGGACGGTTACGAAAAACGATTGTTTTTGCAGGATGCATTCACACACGAAGAAGCTCTTCATAAACAAACTGACCTACAAAAACGCTTGAATTAGAAATGTAACGAAGACTTTCACAAAAAAAAAGTATATATAATGTATCCTGTCTGGTGGATAAGTTCGAAGCGGATTTGAATGGGAAAATAACCGCTTTCTATAGAAACAATTCAATTGATTTTAGAAGCATGTTATGAGCCGCAGTTCAGCGAAAGCTCGCGTGGGTTCAGACCTAATCGCGTCTGCCATACAGCATGATCTGAAATTCGGACTTGCGTACAGCGAAATCCTCCTGCCCGATAACGCGCCCCGCGAGATTGCCGACCATCAGGCACTTTGGAACACTGTGGAGGAAATTGAGCGCAACAGAAACGCTCAAACAGCGCGGGAAATTGAGTTTTCCCTGCCTGTTGAACTGACGAGCGAGGAACAAATATCCCTTGCGCGGGATTATGTGCAGCGGGAATTTGTAGCTTGCGAGATGTGCGCCGACTTGAACATCCACAACAAGCGGAACGGCAACCCGCACTGCCATGTCCTGCTGACCATGCGCCCGCTGGAGCGTGACGGCACTTGGGGCGCGAAGTCCCGCAGGGAATATATCCTTGACAGGCGCGGGGAGAGAATTCCTTTAGCCAGCGGGGACTACAAGAGCCGCAAAGTCCCTGCCACAGATTGGGACAGCAGAGAGAACGCCGAGCATTGGCGGGAGGCTTGGGCAGTAACAGTCAATATCCGGCTCTCCATTGAGGACAAGAAAACTGAGAGTTTGAGCATTGAAAATCAGCACATGATTCTCGACTGCCGTATTGACGACCTCGACATTCCGAACGCCCGAATCCTCAACTTTGTGGACAACGGCCACACAGGGGTCAATATGGAGCGCCCCGCCGTGCAGGAAATGCTTGACCTTGTGCGAAGCGGCGGCGTAAATTTGATACTTATCAAGGATTTTTCAAGGTTTTCTCGAAACGCTATGGACAGCGGTTACTTCATCGAGCAGGTGTTTCCGCTGTACCAAGTTCGGTTCATATCCGTGTCCGATAACTTCAACAGCGAGGATTACCTCGGCGATACGGGCGGGATTGACGTTGCGTTCAAGTTCCTTATGTACGAATATTATTCGGCAGACCTGTCCGCCAAAATGAAATCCGCCAAGCGTCTGCAAATGAAGCGCGGCGAGAACATCGTTGCACGGGCGGCTTACGGATATTACAAAGCCGAAAGCGGCAAATGAGAGCCGGACGGTGTGGCGTCGGAGGTTGTAAAGAAGATTTACGGCTGTATTCTCGACGGTTTCACACCCGCGCAAATCCAAGACAGACTGTGCGCGGAGCAAGTCCCCACGCTGCAGGAATATCTTGAACTTGGACGCGGCAAAGACATTACGCCTACGTTTCTGTGGGAAGCGCGGGCGGTGACGCGGATTCTGACGAACATTCAGTACAAGGGAACGTATGTCAGCGGCAAGCAGGAATCAAAAGCGATTGGTTCTCACAGTAAAGATTGGGTTGATAAGAGCGAATGGATTGTCATTCCGAATAAGCACTCGCCGATAATCGCGCCGGAGATGTTTGAGCGCGTACAGGAGATTATGAAGTCGTTTTTAAGGAGTGAGCCTACGCCCAAGTCGGCGAAGCATTGCCAAAACGATTTTGTATCGGCAGAGCATACACCACGGGTATTGCCGTATGGTTACAGGTTTAATGGCGGTGATGACGGTAGTTGGCGCTTAAACGAACTCGCGTCAAAGACTGTGCGCCGAATTTTCAATCTCGCTCTGCAAGGGGTATTCGAGGCAGACATCGCCGCGACGCTCAAAGCGGAGCAAATCCCCTCGCCGCAGGAGTACAGGCAGATTAAAGGCGGCAAAGACATTACGCCGGCGTTTGCTTGGCGCGCCAAAGGCGTTCGTGATATTTTGCGCGATATTCAGTACACCGGGGTTCAGGTCTGCGGAAAGTTTGGCAGACGCAAGGACGGCTCACATTATCGTATTCACGAAAGCGACTGGATTATTGTACCGGACAAAATCCCGGCGATTGTCAGCACGGATGAGTTTGAAACGGTAGCGAGACTTTTAGCAAATCGCAAGAAGCACCAACCGGGCCAGCGCGAACATCTGCTTCGCGGAAACATTGTAAAATGCGGTTGCTGTGGCCACGCAATGTGTTACGATAAACTCTCCGACCCGGTGTACCGTTGTCATCACACTGTTTCCAATGCAATAGTAATCTAAATCACACATAGAGGGCAATGTGGCGCAAAGCCCAAAGACAGAGCGTTGCTTGCTGTTGCGAGGGCTGTCGGGAGGTAAAAGCGCAAGCATATATTGTATGTCGCGAAAAAGCTTACGCTAGATATTGACTTTTTTGTCGCTATAGGCTATAATAGAAGAAAGTTCGACATTAATTGCTTGGAAGCGTAATATGGCAAAAAAGGCGTTGGTTGTTGGCATTGATGATTATCCATCATCATCTTTGAGTAGTTGCATTAATGATGCGACTAATATTGCTAGTGTTTTAGAGCGGAATGGAGATGGAAGCGTTAATTTTGCTGTGCAGCAACTAAATAATCTTGAAACTCATGGTGAATTAAGAAGATATATTACAGAATGTTTTGCTGGCGATGAGGAAGATTCCCTTTTTTATTTTTCTGGGCATGGTTATATTGATAGTATTGGCGGTTATCTTGTTACTCCGGACTTTAGTCAATACGAATATGGAGTTTCTATGCAGGAAATACTTGCAATAATGAATCAGTCAAAGTGCAGAAACAAGACGGTAATACTTGATTGTTGTCATGCTGGCTTTATGGGAAATATGTCAATTGCGGATCAAGAAACAGCAGTAATAAAAGAAGGCGTAACGATACTTACAGCAAGTAGAAAAGATCAGTTTTCATACGAGGGCGTTTTCACATCCTTACTTTTAGATGCTCTGAACGGAGGAGCGGCTGATGTCACTGGACATGTAACTTCTGGAGGAATATACGCCTACATAGACAAGGCGCTTGGACCGTGGGAACAGCGTCCTGTTTTTAAGACAAATGTTACGCGTTTTGCGCCTTTACGGACGGTTGCACCTCAGGTTGATATTTCAACAATTAGAAAAATCGTCGAATATTTTCCAGATCCGCAAAAAGATCATCGTCTTAATCCATCATACGAGCCAACTAATTCTAATAAGGTTAAACATGAAGTTGTTGCGCCGTATGCTAATGAAGAAAACATTGCAATATTTAAAGATTTACAAAAATTAGAGGGTGTTGGTTTAGTAATTCCATGTGATGAAGAACACATGTATTTTGCAGCAATGAAATCAAAAGCTTGTCGCCTAACTTTTGCTGGTCAGCAATACTGGCGGTTAGTTAATGATAAAATATTATAGCAAGGACGGTATAATAATGAAAAAGCGAGTATTTATCAGTTTTGCGATTGAGGACAAAAACCTAAGAGATTTTCTCGTAGGGCAAGCCAAGAATGAAAACTCTCCATTCGAATTCACTGATATGTCAGTGAAAGAACCTTGGGATTCTGAATGGAAGACAAGGTGTAGAGCAAGAATCAAAGGGTGTGATGGATTGCTGGCAATAGTAACCAAAAACACAAAAAAAGCCATTGGTCAGCTTTGGGAAATTCAATGCGCGAAAGATGAAAGTGTCCCGCGAAAGGGCATTTGGGGGAACGATGACCATCCTGCAACGCTTCCTGATGAATTGGCTGGAGTAAGTGTAGTGAACTGGACTTGGACAAATATCGAAAATTGGATTAATTCACTTTAATTACTTTATTTCCAAAATTCGATTTAGTTATTTTGAATAAAGAAGACGTGCGACCTCCGACTTCGGCGAAGCATTCGAGTGGTTTTTCCGGTTCCATATTTTGGCATAAATTGATAGGTTTTTCATAGGTGCGGTTACAAGTATTTTTACACGCCATGGTTCTAAATAAACTGGTTTGCTTAGATACCCGAATTGAATAATAAGCCCTCCTCAAGCCAGATCTCTATTGCCATGCGTGGCGCTGTGTCCAATTCACGCATTGGGGTACAGCGTTATTTTATCTTTTTGGATTGCATTGCTCACACGCGATCAGATCGCGCTTATTGATGTCTGCAAAGGAAAATAACAATGATATACCTCGATACCTATGATTCACCTATTGGACAATTGAGCCTTGCAAGTGACGGAATATACCTTTGCGGTTTATGGATGGAAAATCAGAAGTATTATCAGGATAAACTGGAAATTCGTCTGAATATCAAAACAAAAAGTGCGATAGCCAAGCTGACTGAGCGGCTATATGCCCCTGAAGCAAGATGTCATCCAGCGTTTTTTGAAGATGCCCGTAAGTGGCTTGATATTTATTTTTCCGGCGGCGAACCTTCTTCCGCGCCTCCGCTGCGGCTGCGCGGCACAGGTTTTCAGGAAGAAGTGTGGGCGATACTGCAAAATATACCCTATGGACAGCTTACGACATATGGGGCTATCGCCAAACAAATAGCCAACAGCCGCGGTGCGGAGACGGCGTCCGCGCGCGCAGTGGGTGTGGCTGTTGGGCGCAATCCTGTGTCTGTTATTGTGCCCTGCCATCGTGTCGTGGGTTCAAACAACAGCCTTACCGGCTATGCGGGTGGCATTAGGCGTAAGATATATCTGCTTGAGCTTGAGGGAATTGATGTAAACAAGCTTTCTGTTCCTGCCAAAGGTACTGCGCTTTAGTTTGTTGATGTCGTTTTTTATTTTTAAGGAGTAATATGACAATGAAATTAGGTCAAGGCAGTTGGGAAATTGGCGACGAGCCGAGAAAAGCTTCAAGCGAAGCTGCTGCCATCCTGAGCGGAATTGCGCTTGGCATGACGCTGATTGACACCGCAGAGATGTATGGTGACGGGCGCTCTGAGGAATTTATTGGGCAAACGCTGCGGAGCGTACCACGGAGCGCATATCAGCTATGCAGCAAGGTGCTACCGGAAAATGCTGGGCAGGACCGGATTTTTACACATTGCGAACAATCGTTGCAGCGGCTTGGGACAGACTATTTGGATATCTACCTGCTGCACTGGCGGGGTTCTATTCCGTTGGCGGAAACCGTGCAATGCATGGAAGCGCTTGTTCAGCAAGGCAAAATCCTGCGCTGGGGTGTAAGCAACTTTGACGTTGGCGATGTGGAGGATCTATTCGCTGTGTCCGGCGGAGAAACCTGCGCGGTCAATCAGGTGCTGTACCACGTCGGCTCTCGCGGCATTGAGTTTGACCTGTTGCCGTGGTGCCGTAAGCGCGGCGTAACGATAATGGCATATTGCCCGTTGGCACAGGGCGGTAGATTGCGTCACTATAGGCGCAATGTGTTCGCTGAACCGTTGCTGGACGAGCTTTCCCAAAAATATAGCTGCACCGGGCAACAGATTTTACTTGCGTTTGTTCTGCGGCAAAACGGCGTGATTGCCATTCCCAAGTCGTCAAACCCGGCACACACAGAGCAAAATGCCCGTGCAGCCGAGCTTGTCATATCTGACGACGACTGGGAACGAATTGATGGAGTTTTCTGGGCTCCTACGCATAAAACGCATTTGGACATTGAATAAATGGTTTTGCAAGCATAATCGCTTCTCTTACAAAACGATATACACAAGAGCTTCTCCCTTGGCATAGACTGTAACAGCACAAATGCCAAGGAGGTTATTCTATGCCCAGCGTATTTCTCAGCCCGTCAACTCAAAGCTACAATGAATACATAATTCCTGGAACCGAAAAGGAGCATATGCAGCGTCTTGTCGATGCAATGGAACCGTTCCTTGATTTGGCAGGTATTTCATACGGACGCAACAATCCTGATGGCGACGTAAAAACCAGCGTTGCCATGAGCGACGAAGATGATTATGACTTGCACCTTGCGCTGCACTCAAACGCCGCGCCGCCTGGACAGAGCGGGGAATTTCAGGGGCCTTTGGTAATGTATTATCCTGGTAATGCCGCTGGTGAAAAAGCGGCGGAGGATATAGCGCAGTCGCTGGCGGATATATATCCTGAAGCGGGCAAGGTCATCCTGATGCCGCAGACCAACCTTTATGAATTGCGCGAAGCAAAAGCACCCGTAGTATTTGCGGAGGTTGCCTATCACGATAATCTGGAGGATGCGGAATGGATTGAAAATGCAACCGTCGCCATTGCGGACCATTTGACACAGGGTTTGGCGGAATATTTTGGTTTGCCGTACGCAAAACAGGGGGCGCCACAACAAGCGGTTGTGCGTTTGCGTGAGGGTCATTTGAATGTGCGCCGTTTGCCGGGGATTGAGTATCCGCGCATTGGCAAGTTTGAAAACGGGGAAGCGGTTACCGTCTTGCGGCGGATACCCGGATGGAGTTATGTACGTTTGTCGGATGGCGATGCAGGATATGTGGCAAGTCAGTACTTACGTACAGTGTGATTTATAGGCCAATATAGACATATTAAGAGGTGATGGGTAGTCGCCTCTAATTATTTTTTGCTCAGCGCAGCGGAACATGAATTAATTCCCCTGTGCAAAGAGAATAAATCAACGCTTGCCGCACAGGCTTCTCCTCACATAAGGCAAGCGCCTTAGCATAGACCCGCAGCTGCGGTGCGTACTCCCTGAGCAGTTTATCCGAAGCAGCGTGGTCAGTTTTGTAGTCCACAATCACCAGCGTGCCGTTTTCCTCAAATACGCAGTCCGCCGAACCAATCACCGTGATTTTCTCTGTGCACTCCGCATGCTCCGGATAAAGCTCGCCCAGTGGTATACGCGCGGTGAACTGCCGTTCGCGTGCGGAGTGCGGCGACGCCAGATACCGTTTGACAACCTCACTCTTAGTAAACCTGTGCAGCATTTTCTTTTCAGCAGTGGTCAGACTCTGTACGTCAAGTCCATGTTCCGGCGGGATTGCCGAAAGCGCGGCGGAAAAATCATGAACAGCGGCCGCAAAATTCAACCGCTCTAAAACCCAGTGCAGCAGCGTGCCGCGTCGTGCCGCGCTGCGCGTTTCCGGCTGAATAAATGCCGGATGCGTTTCCGCCACTCTTTCAGGATAATCTCCCTTTGCAAAGGATGATGCGGATTGTTTTGCGGGGATTCCTTCAGGCGCGATAGCCGGATAGGCCCAGTCCATGCGCCCGCGGATTTCTGATGTCAGTGCCGCGTCCGCATCCGGGAAGTCAGCAACTGTGGTCGAGATTGCCTCCTCAGGCAGGATGTCGTCAATTTTAGCGTCCAGAGAGAATTCTCGCAAAGCTCCTTCACGAACGTCGACCGCTTCCAATCCTGGCGTGCGCACGGTGGACTTTGCGCGGAGAAATACAGGCAGCAGCCAATCCAAAAATGAGCTTGCACTGCGTACCGCATATGCCGGGAATTGCCCACTTTTTGGCAGTGATGCCGCCGTTGATTCCAAAAGTGCTTCAGGCGTGGTGCTTGGTGAGGTTGGCGCGCCAACAAAAATGAGCAAGTCCTTTGCGCGCGTTGTGGCAACATAAAGCAGGCGCAATTCCTCAGCGCGGTCAAGCGCCCTGCGCTCCAGCTTAGCGGCCGAGTGTGGCAGCGTTGGGTATATACCGAACGCATCGCCCTCGCGGAGCTTCAGTCCAAGCCCCGCTTTTGGTGAGAACACCGCTGCCTTTCCGGCATCTTCCGCATTAAAACTTTTGCCAATATCCGCAACAATACAAACCGGAAATTCCAGCCCCTTGGACTTGTGTATGGACATAAGCTTGACTGCCTCGCCTCCTGCCGGCAAGGGTGCGGAATCCATGTCATGCCCACGCTCGCGGATCGCTTCCAAAAAACGCAGCATACCGGATAAGCCGGGCCGCTCCGCACTGCTGCTCTGTGCCGCAAGCTCCTCCAGCTTGCGCAAATTCGCCTGCCGCCGCGCCCCGCTCTTCATCGCCAGAACAATGGACCATAACCCGCTTTCTTCAAACAACCGGCGCAAAAACAGCCCGCAGGGCAGTGCCAGCGATAAGTTCCGCCACTCGCTTAATGTTTGCAGGAACTCCGCAAAACGCATATTTTCTTTTGCCGCTGTGACTATTCTATTATAAAGTGTCATGCCGTTTTCGTTGTCGTGTTGGAGCATCGCAGCTTCGTCCTCACGAAAGCCGAACAGCGGTGAGAGCAGCACCGCCAGCAGGGGGATATCCTGCACGGGGTTGTCGATAACCTGCAAGAGCGCAAGCGCAAGGCGAATCTCGTTCGAATCGAAAAATCCGCCGGAAAGCTCCGTTTGACAGGAAATGCCATGCCGTCCGAGCGCCGCTGCATACAATGCCGCGCTTTTTTTGGGTGAGCGCATAAGAATCACAATGTCACCCGGCTCAACTGGACGGAGTACGCCGCCATCGTTTATCATGTACCCGGAGACCAGTAAATCCTCCACCAGCTTGGCGCAATACCGTGCCTGCTGTTCGCTGCGGTCAGTGCCCTTTTCAATGCGTAAAAGGCGGAAAACTACGTCGGGCGTGTTATCCACAGCCTTTTCCCGGTACGGTGTGAGGTATTCGTTTTCGGTGTAGTCTACCTCGCCCGCGCGCGCCTGCATGAGTGCGGAAAAAATATAGTTGACGCAGCCTGTCACGCCGGGCAGCGAACGGTAATTGCGCCCCAAAATGACTTTGCCGCCGTCCGCGCCGCCCACATATGGCGCAAGCGATTTCCGGCGCTCAAGAAAAATCGTCGGCTCCGCCTGACGGAAGCGATAAATGCTCTGCTTAACGTCGCCCACAAAAAAGAGGTTGCTTTCTTCCCGGCTAAGCGCACGGAAAAGTGCCTCCTGCACGCGGTTTACGTCTTGGTATTCATCTACCAAAATCTCCACAAACTGTTGTGAAAGCGCCGCGGCGAGCTCCGTTTTTGAGCCGTCCGAATTAACAAGCAAACGCAGCGCAAAATGTTGAACGTCGCCAAAATCAGCTGCGCCGCGCTCGGCCTTGCGCAGTGCCAGCAGCTTGCCAAAGCGCTGCGCAAGCATGACTAGAGTCCGCGCAGCCGGCAGCAGCCGCGCAGTGTCCGCACGAGCGGTTTCCTCCTCCAAAAAGAATAGGTTGCTACGTAGCTTTTTCAGCGTCTCCTTCATTTTATCGCGACGCTTTTCAGCCCATTGGAACAGTGCGGAATCCTCATAGCCCCTGGGCTTTTGGCCGCGCGTTTCGTATTTTACTGCCGAGAAGGCCGCGCAAAGTTCATCCCAAGAGCCGTTGCTTAGCTTACACTTCAGGCGTTCCAGCAGAGCAATATCCGACATGTACGCTGCCGTGAACGAGCCGTCCACCTCCGGCTCCTGCTGAAAATCCGGCAATGCCTCACGGTGCAGAGCGAGCAGGTAATTCAGCGCTTCGTCCGCCTCGCGGATAAGTAACTGCGCCCAAGTGCTGCTACATAATGGGCACTCCTCGGCATATGGCGCAAGCAGCGACCGGAGCCAAGACTCCGGGTTGGGATTTGCGCGTGATTGGTTAAACAGACTGAGTATCGCGCCTGCAAGCTTATCATCACCGCGCGCGTCGCTGAACAGTGCGGTCAGCGCAAGGAAGTCCGGCTCGCCTGCCTCATATTCCTCGTGCAGGAGCGCGTCCATTGCCTCGGCATCCAGCGCACGTGACTGTGCATCGTCCAAGAGACGAAAGTCGGGCGCGAGCGGATAAGCCCAAGATATAGATTTTTCGCGGTGCTCCTGATCTGGCAGCTTAACGTCTTTAAGAACCGGCGCGCCGAAATTCTCCCGCACAATTCTCCCACAAAGGCTATCTATTGTGGAAATCTGTGCACTCGGCAAAAGCAGCAGCTTGCGGCGCAAATCCGTGCGCTCCGGGTGGAGCCGGGCACGCTCAGCGAGTTTGGTACTCAACTTTTGGCGCAGCTGCGCCGCCGCCGAGCGTGTGAACGTGACGATTAGCAGCTCGGCAGGATCACACGGGTTCTCCACGTCTTCCAGCCGCCGCAGAACGCGTTCGACCAGAACGGCAGTTTTGCCGCTGCCCGCTGCCGCCGAAACCAGCACTGTCCCGCCGCGCGCAGTAATCGCCGCGCGCTGCTGCTCACTCCACTTTATCTCTGCCACCCGGCACCTCCTGCATCAAGCTCTCGGTAGCCGTCGCTATCCTCGTGCAGGCACACCGCATGGTAGTCGCAATACGCACAGGATTCCGCATCTCGCGCGGGCAACGCAGGGATTGTCCCCGCCGCGATTTGTTCACCAAAGTCCGCCAATAATGCGTCCACCTGTGTTTTTAGCGCCGCAAACTCCTCAAGGGTCTTAACCGCCTCTTTTGTGGCTTTGCTTTTGCTGATTTCACCCTTGGCCGTTACGCCAATGGGGATATACTTTTTCGCCATGTCGCGCTCCATTGCCCGCAGGACGCGCAAATCGTCCAGAAATAAGCCGGAAGGCATAGCGCTGGTTTCTTTACCGGCGCGCGTGCCTTTGGCCTTAACCGTAACTGGTTGGTAGAGTATAGCAGCGGGCTTTGTTCCGGGTCTTGCCTTTTGCAGCGCAAACAGGTAAATGAGCAGCTGCACCTGCAAGCCGCCCAACACATCCTCCATTTTGAGTTTTTTGCCGCCGGATTTGTAATCCACCACGCGTAAATATTTTTCACCGTCCAGCGTCGCCTCGTCCACGCGGTCAATTTTGCCCGTAAAGGAGATTTTTCCGCCCCCAGGCAGACGCAGCTCATAAGGCGGCAGTCCTTCACCCGAGAGATCAATCTGTGTTGCTCTGGAATTTTGATGTTGCTTGCCGCCCAATTGAACTTCAAAGCCAGTGGGAATAAAATCGCTCTGTCGCAACTCGTCGAGCAGGCGCCACAATACCTCGCAAAGAGTGCGTGCGTTACGTTCAAGCAGGGCGGCAAGGCGGCGTGTGTGCTCTAAGCCGTCAAGTTTTTCGCGGCGGTATGCTTCAATCAACTCTTGTACGACGGTTAGGCATGTCTCCTTCTCCAGTGTCAACAAGCGTTCCCTGCCAATTTGCGTAAAGAGCTTTTCGAGCACAAAGTGCAGCAGTGTGCCGCGGCGCATAGGGTCAATTTTGACCTGGCGGCGTGGTTTGGCCTTTATTCCATATTCGCAAAAATAACCAAACGGACATCGGGCGTAGCTTTCCGCCTTGCTGGCGGAAAAGCGCAGATTTTCGCCAAAAAGAAGCTTGGCGCTTGGACGTTCCAGCGCAAACGGCTTGCGGCTTGCGGCCCGCTCCAGCGCATTCAGCTTGCCATGCCAGGCTGGATTTTTAGTCAACGCCGCGCGTATGGCCGCCGCTGTGCCGTCAGGACTGAGCCGCCGCCGTGCCAACTCGCCAAAAGAAAACGCGGGACTTTCCGCAAATAACAGCCCGTCATCATCGCTGCACAGGCCCTGCGGAAACATGGCATGGATTTCATCCACAAAATCGCTGGGGGGCATTTCGCTGCCATCGGCGTTCTGCTTCCGGTAGCTGAGGTAAAGTCGCTCCCGCGCGGCGCTGAGCGCATGGTACACAAAAAAGCGCTCCTGCGCCTGACGTGCCTCGCCACATGGCGAAAGCGGCAGCTCTAGCCTTTGCAGCTTTTCACGCTCCGCAGAGGTGAGTAATCCGCCGCCGTTGTCCTCCAGCGGAAAAACACCCGCATTGCAGCCTAAAACAAACACAGCCTTTGGCGATTGGCAGAAACGCATACGGTTTGCGCTGCCAATGGCAGGCTCATCCAGACCTTGCGGGATTGCGCCCAAGGTTTCCGCCTCCAGCATGAGCGTAAACAGCTCGCGTAGCCTTGCAACAGGCGCGGGCCTGTCAATCAGCAGGACGAATCTGTCCAAAAGCGCTATCAGGCTGTCCCACACGCGCGCCTGTTCCTCCGCAATGACGTCCTCGTTTTGTGCGCGCAGGACCGCGACCGTGCCACGCACCGCTTCCGCCGTGCCATAAGACGCCAGCAAGCGCCACAATGCATAGGCAAGCTCCTCTCCTGTGAGCGCTTCTTTTGTTGCGTTTCGCAGCGTTATTAATGGTTCAACCGCGCGGCGGCGCAGTTCTTCAAGAGACGCAAGCCGCTCTGCGGTGTTGTCCGCCGGGCGTTCTGTCAGGCCGTCCGGGTGAAGCGTAAACGGGTATGACCACGCCGCGCCGTCAATCCGCCAAATAAACGCGTAGTTTTCCAACAGAGCGGTTTCTTCTATACTAAGTCCGGCAAGGTTCGTTTTTAGTAGTTGCAAAATGTGCTCTGTGCGCAGTCCGCCCACACAGATATCCAGCGCCGCGCGGACGAGCAGCAGCAACGGCTGAGCAGCAACCGGCTGTCGGCTGTCCGGAAAAAGCGGCAGCCCGCAGGAACGGAGCGCGGCGCGCAGGGGAGCCTCGTATTGGGTGCTGTCGCGGGCGATTACGGCGATGTCACGGCAGTGCAAGTTTTGTTCCCGTACCAACTTTTTGATTTGCAACGCCGCCCATGCGCATTCATCCTGCAAGGTTTGCGCTGCGTGGATTGTAATTCCTAGCGCCTTGCCCTCAAATGGCACGGCGTCGCGTGAAAATAGGTTTTGCTCCAAGTGCTGTAGAGAGGGCGTATTCCCCGCGTCTGGCGCACGTGATGTGAGCTGCAAGCCGCAAGTTGTAATTTGTGAATTGACGCGCTCCGCAAGCCGCTTAAGCTCCTGCGCCGTGGCGCGTGTATGTGTGAACGCACCCGCCGGGTCATTGGGCGGGTCAGCGGAATCCGCGCACAGGAGGAAAACCACCTCTTTCGCCTGGCGCAGAATATGCCCCAGCACGCGCATTTCCTGCCCGGTTAAGCCGTGGAACGCATTGAGTACAACTAAGTCGCCATCAAATGGACGCGACTCCGGCAGTTGTTCACAGAGCCTGTCCAGCAGCGTTTCCTCATCAAGGAAGGATGCGGAGCAAAGCGCGTCATAAGCGCCGGAAACAAGGAGGATGTCGCTTAGCTTTTGCCGCAGAAAATCGCCTTGCGGGAGCTGATTCGCCACCGCAAGAAGCTTTTTTTCGTCCGTGCCACTCTGGCGAAGCTCTGTTGTCAGCCGCAAAAGCTCACGTACAATGCCGCTGTGCGCTTCCTTGCCAGCGTAAAGTGAAAGCTTGTCCTGCACGCCCTCAAGTGCAAGGCTCATGCAAACGCTCCTGTCGCCGGGTGAAAGCGGACGGAAAGTTTCCTCTGGAAGACGCAAAAGCGTATGCGCCAAGCGGGTAAATGAGCGTACATGCACACGGTCTGCGTTTTTTTCGCCAATCCGGTCAATCAAATCACGCTCGCTGATGAACGCGTATTGCTCCGGTACAAGCAACCACACCGGACGGGAAGCTTCCTCCAATGCATTTAAGATAGTACGGTGCGCATATTCGGTTTTACCGTGACCTGCACGGGCAGTGACGATTTTTAACATATTATATCACAAAAACGCCGCTTGACTGATTGCGAATACCGCGGGAGGACATGCAACGCTTACTCCCGCAAAACAGAGAATCAATTGTCAAAACGGCCACCAAGGGAATTGATTGCTGCTTTTTGTTGTCGTTTCCGGCGGATCTGTTTCCGGCTCGGTTGTGGTTTCCGGTTCATCATACACGTGGAGAAAAAGCTCCGTCCCGCGCGGGTATTGACGGCCTTCTGTCAAGGTTCCCCAAATAATATCGCCCGCAGTGTTATTGCCGTCGTTTGGCTCCAATATAAGGCTGATTTTAAATCCGGCTTGCTCCAGCGTTGTTTGCAAATCTGCGATATTTCGCCCCACATACGCCGGGACAGTTATCATCTCCGGACCTTTGCTGACCTTTAGGACAATGGGCGTTCCCAGCAAAACATATTCCCCGGCGGCAACGCTTTGCTCAAGAATCTTGTTTTTTTCAATATCGGAGCTGTAGTCAAACACCGTTTCGAACTTAAACTGCTGAGACCAGACCGCGTTGGAGAGCACATCGCTATAGCTCAGGTCAAGCGCAACAAAGTCAGGTACTTCATAGTTGCCGGGGCCAGGCTCGGTGATCACCGGCATTTGTGGCTCTGTTGGACTTGGCGGCGAGAAGATTTGCATAACGGCATCCTTGAAAATAAGGCTTAAAATCAGTCCCGCAATCATGCAGATACTCAGCGTGATTGCGGCTGTTTTGAAAATGATCCGTTTTGTTTCGTGATTCGCCGTAGTCACAGGCATTGCGTTCTCCTTGGGTAGCTCCTCATCTTGCTTAACGTGCGACACGGCAGGGACAGTATCCGCCCAAACAGCGTCCGGCGCAGCGTTTATTTCTGCGCGGAAACGTTCGATGCTGTCGGTGCGCGCGTGTGGATTGACGTCCAGCGCGTTGCTCAGTGCGTTGATGACATAAGCAGGCAGATGCTCGGCAAGCTTGCCGGGAATCATCATACGGTCGTTGCGCACGCGCAGTGTCGCATCAATGGGATCGGAGCCAACGAGTACTCGGTAATATAGCCCCGCAACAGCGTAAACATCAGTCCAGGGTCCCTGACGTTCGCTGAGCCCGTATTGCTCCGGAGCGGCATAGCCCGGATAAAGCTCACTGCGCAAACCGCCGCCCGCAGTCCGTGCCTGCCAGACGGAAAACCCGGTCAGGCAGATTTTGCGCTCAGGCGTAACGATAATGCTGGCAGGGGATATGCCCAAATGCAGCACGCCTGCACTGTGCAGCGCCGCAAGCGCCGGAAGCAATGGCGCAAGCAAGCGCAATGCCGCGTCGGCGGAAAGTGTGCCGGTAACAGAGCGCAGCAGCAAAAACTCACGTAATGTGGAGCCTTTGCACGCCTCCTGCACAGCATAAACCGTGTTGTTCTCCTCGAAAACGTTCAGCACAGGCAGCAGCCCGGATAGACCGCGCATTTGCTCAAGCTTGCTCCACATGGCCCGAAAGGAATCCAAGCACGCTGTGAACGCAAGCCCAAATCCGTCAAGCGGGACGATTGAAAAACCACCTTCATCACGTCCGGTTATGACAGGTGCAGTTTTACCGAGAAAAGGCTTTCCCGGTATATTCGTATGGCGAACGTCTTCCTCCAAGCGTTGCTTGGCACGGTGGGCAATGGCATCTGGAAAAAATTCACGCAGACGCACGGCGTGTCCGGTTACGGTGTCCCAACCAGTGTAGCTGATGCCATCGCCGCCAAACTCCAGCGCTTTGCCGACAGTGTAACGTCCGCCAAGCAATGTGCGCAGGGGCAACCCGGGCGGCTCCTGTACAAAATCCTGCGGAAAACCGCAATGCGGGCAAGCGGAGCTGCCCTCAAGCGGGTACAAGCAATTCATGCAAAGGTTTTCACTGTGGAACATAGCTTAATCCTATCTCAATTTAGATATTAGTAAACACTAACACAAGGGATATAGCTATCCCCCATGGATATGATAGCAAATTATGCGCCGAAAGTCAACGGGAGAACCGCAATTATAGATGTTGCAATTTTCGATTGCAACTAGTATAATATTATTACACATTTAGAAAATGGAGGCAAATTTATGGCAATTAAAAACGCTTACCTGAAAAATCTGCTTGAGCGGGTAAAAAAGCGCAACCCCGGCGAACCGGAATTCCATCAAGCGGTAACAGAGGTTCTGGAATCGTTGGAGCCTGTTGCTGAAAAGCGGCAGGACCTCATTGACGCCGGTGTTTTTGAGAGCATTGTGGAGCCGGAGCGCATCATAAAATTTCGCGTCCCCTGGGTGGACGATAATGGCAACGTGGTGGTCAACCGTGGCTTCCGCGTGCAATTCAATTCCGCGCTTGGCCCCTATAAAGGAGGTTTGCGCTTCCACCCTTCCGTGTATGAAGGCATTGTAAAATTTCTGGGCTTTGAGCAAATCTTTAAAAACTCGCTGACTGGCGAAGGAATCGGCGGTGGCAAGGGCGGCTCGGATTTTGACCCCAAGGGCAAGAGCGACAACGAGGTTATGCGCTTTTGCCAGAGCTTTATGACGGAGCTTTCCAAGTACGTTGGCGCTGATACAGACGTGCCTGCCGGCGATATCGGCGTTGGCGGTCGCGAAATCGGCTACATGTTTGGGCAATATAAACGTCTGCGCAATGAATTCGTCGGCGTGCTGACCGGCAAGGGCCTGCAATGGGGCGGCAGTTTGGTGCGCACTGAGGCGACCGGCTATGGCTTGTGCTACTACATGGAAGAAGCACTGCGTGTGACGGGAGATTCTTTCCGCGGCAAAACAGTGGTGATTTCCGGCTCTGGCAACGTGGCCATTTACGCGGCGCAAAAGGCAACTCACCTTGGCGCTAAAGTGGTAGCCGTTAGTGACTCTAACGGCTATGTTTATGACCCTGACGGCATTAACCTCAATACCGTCAAACAGCTTAAAGAAGTGGAACGTAAACGCATTAAGGAATATACTGCAAAACATCCCGGCGCTGTGTATACCGAGGGTTGCAGTGGCATTTGGAGTGTTCCCTGCCAGATAGCATTGCCTTGCGCCACACAAAATGAGTTGGACGGTCCGGCGGCCGAAACGTTACTCAAAAACGGTTTGATTGCAGTGGGCGAAGGCGCAAATATGCCGTCAACGCCGGAGGCTATTGAAGTCTTCCAGCGCAACAGCATAATTTTTGGGCCGGCTAAGGCAACCAATGCCGGCGGCGTGGGCATTAGCGCATTGGAGATGACCCAAAACTCACAGCGCGCCACTTGGTCGTTTGAGGTTGTGGATCAGAAGTTGAAAGAAATGATGGTCAGCATCTATCACAAATCCGCTGAAGCGGCGCGCGAATATGGGTTGGCGGGTAATTTGGTTGCCGGAGCTAACATCGCGGGCTTCCTCAAGGTTGCTGAGACGATGAAGGCTTACGGCGTTGTTTAAAGTGCTGGACCTTTCTTTAGCTTTTGGGGATGCAACGACTGTGACGCAAAGTCAAGAGATAAATAGAATACAAAGGCGGTATGTGACGCATTTCAATCGAGAACAAAAAAGTCTATGGTTAGCGTTAAAACGTATAGTTTTGAAGACGTTGCCCGGTTCGGGGGCTTAAACCCCGGACCGGATAGAGTTCGGTTTACCCAGCTTGATTGCGCTATGGTATGTACATACTGACTTCTTGCTATCACCTCCTTTCAAAACTCAAACGGCTGCCTGAAGTCTTTGCACCTCTTCATTCAATAATTCACCCGCTGACTTCCAACCGTGTATTACAATAAGGATGGGACGCATGTGATTTTAGATGATGCAACAGGTTCTGTCGTTCAAATCAGCGGATTCTGATTGGATACAAGATAACAGCATCGTTAATCCCTATATTCCCGGAGGACAATAATACAAGACAGGAAACCATACATGAAATTATAAGCAAATTATATAAGTGTCTCGGGAGAAAAATACCTATCGGTGCAAAACATGGAATATTTAGCTGCGCACATAAAAAGAATACACGCTTTCTTCCGTTCTTTTTACTCCATATCTTGTTCTCCGGAATGAAAGATTGGTGTACGAATTGCATTACTATGAATTTGAAATTGAATTTTCCAACTCATATTCTCGAATGGTTGATCACAAACTTGAGAACGGTTTGCCTGCCGAGATAACACAGAAAATCAAACCCAAGGCATACGTTGGGGTCGGTGGCGAAACATTTTATTGCGCTTGCATCAATAATTATATTGAGTCAATGAAGTCTATGACTTTCAATGACGTTATACGTAATGATGCCCGCTTTAAAGAATCTGAATTATTTTTTCAGATTTTTCAGCGCGTGTTTATACGAAAACAAACTAAAACGACAAGCCTCAGAAAAATACACTTGATAATGATGGAAGTAATAAAAGAAGCGGTCTGTTTGGCGTAACGAGCAGTGAAGCCACCGGAATAATAGTGTTTGTGTCATATCCCTTGTCCGCGAGCAACGCTTCTGTTCAAATGTTTTTAATCAGTTTTTCTCCAAGCCTGCAATCCGCGGCGGTACCCACTGTGACAAAAAATCGGATTGACATACCATTCGCGTCCACGGTCAAGTGTATTTTGGCGCTGAGTCCCCTTTTGTGCGCTCCATATCCTGATTGCCTTCCGCCGCTCCGTCGGCGCGCGGATGAACCTTGCCATGCGAAGCATCAGTCATAAGCCATTCAAAATCGGGGTTGTCAATCACCGGCTTGAAAATTTTCTCCCATATCCCGGAATTTCGCCTCGGCGAAACCGCTGATACATTGTTATCCATTTACCACAGTCCGGCGGAAGATCACGCCAAGTGGCGCCAGTTCGCCGAGCGTTAGAGACGCGACATAAAGCTTATTTCGAACGATGAGGGGCATAGGGAGTGTTCATTTTTGTTTGAGGTCTTCATACTGTTGCTTTAGTCCATGACGCAGGATATCGCTTTTGCTTAACTTCAATTGTTCTACGCACTCATCAAGCATTTGCTCATCCTGATCAGACAGCCTAATCAACAGTGGATGAGCTTTTGGGGCATCTATTGGCCGCTCCATTTTTTATATGGCAAATTAGCTCCCTTTCCAAAAGGTGTTACCACACCTTACGCATAGTATTATAACCTATTGATATACAAAAGTCGAGACCTCTTGCTTTTCATGTCGCAAAAACTGTGGCGACAGCCGGAATTTATTTTTCAAACAGAACAATTTGCCAAATCCGTATGAAAAAGTACCGGAAACAACTGTTTATGAGCCGAAGCAACCGTTCATCTTACCTATCATAGAATAAATAAAGTAAAATGTTTTACTGTAAGTGATACTGAAATATCCGGAGAAGATAGCGACAAAACACAGACCGAAACAGCAGCGCCATTAAAAACGTCACAAACAGTGTACTCAAGATATGTAAAGCGAAGAAAGAACACTGCCAATAACATGCCTACAGACTTTGTGCCAATACTATAACGTCAGTGCGGATTATTTGCCGGGCTTGGTTGACGAACCGCAGACACCGTATCCGCGCCGGGTTGGTGCGCGGCATAAATTTTTCAGCCGCGGTTGACCCTCGTGCGCTATTCTGTTATAATATATTATGGGTACATTATAAAGCGCATGAACCTCAGCCTTGGGAGAACGATTATGCCTACCCTTCACATCCCGCGTCCGGGCGAAACTGCGGCGCAGTGCCGTGAGCGAATTGTACGCCGCCGTAAGCTCGGCGCGTTTGTTTTGCTTGTTGGGTCGGTTGGGATAATTCTTTTGCTCTCCTACACCGTTTTCTTCCCAATGACTCATTTTGATGTAACCGGCGAAACACGTTATACCAAAACCGTGCTGGAAGCCGCAGCCGCCGTGCCGGAGCGCACCCAACTGCTTAATCTGGAAACAGACCGCGTTATGCAAAATCTCCTGCGCGAGCTGCCGTACCTTGAGAGCGCTAAGGTTCAGCGCAAGCTGCCCAACACGCTCAGCGTCACTGTTCAGGACGCAAAAACTGTGCTTGCCACAAAGGTTGAAGATGGCTGCTTAATTCTCAGCGGCAAGGGCAAGGTGCTGGAGCTGACGAATAAAAAGCCCGAAGGTACGGTATCCTTCGTGATGGAGGAGCCGTTCTCCGCACCCATCGGCGACAATATCGTCTTTCATGAGGATAATGATAAAAATGTCTGGACGCAGCAGGTTTTTGACGCGTTTGTTGCTGCATATGAGGGTTGCGCATACAAATCCGAAATCACCGCGCTGGACATGAAGAACCCATACTGCCCCACAATGTCCTACCAAAACCGCATTACACTTTACCTTGGTTCGCGCGATAGTTTTGCACGCCAGCTTGAGTTTGCCAGCATAACGATTAACACGCTGGACAAGGAGGACGCCGCCAAAAAGAGCAAGCCTTCCAAGGGCACATTGTATTTAAATATAGATGAACAGTCCTTTTTCCGCCGGGCGGAATGACACAAGATTGATTTATGCAGGCTCTTGCACCGCCGGAACACCGGGGAAAACTCAGCGGCGCCCATCCCTGCAAATAACAGATAATCAATTACTAAGGAGCTATTATGGAATCCAACGTCACCACAAACGGCGGCAGTAAAGACTACATTATCGCGCCGGAAAAGCCCGGGCTAAAGCTTGCCCTCAGCCTTATCGCCACATTGATTGCCGCGGCAATCGGCTACTATCTCTATCTGCCGGCAATTAACCCAAAGTCAAGCCAGTTTTGGCTTTATCTTGCCGGCGTGGTCATTAGCTTTGTAGTATTTTTAACGATCTTCTCTGGCGCGGCAAAAAAGCCCGAGTATTCTCCTTACGTCCGCCGCAAATCGTTTATCCCCGTGATTTTGGTCGGCGTGATTGTCATCATAACGCTTATTGGTTACCTTGCGGGCTGCGCGCTTTTCCGCGCAAAGGATTACAGCCAGCTGCTTAACGTCAATAACCAGACAGAAGCCGATTTTTCCGAGGATATTCAATCCGTAGACGTTTCCAGCTTCACGCGCCTTCCTCGCCTTGACGAGGACAGCGCCCGCCAGTTGGCCCCCAAAGCGCTCAGCGCCCTTGGCGACAGCGGCACCGTTTCGCAGTTCACTGTCTACAATACCTACACGCAGATTAACTATAAAGGCCGCCCGGTCCGCGTTGCGCCGTTGCAATACGCCAGCATCATCAAATGGCTCAGCAACACAAAAAATGGTTTGCCGGGATACGTCATCATCAACATGGCGGACGAAACCACAGACTTCCACAAGCTTGACGAGGACAAATATATCCGTTACAGCCCCGCGGAGCACTTCAGCCGTTTGCTCAAGCGTCACCTGCGTTTTAACTATCCCACCTACCTTTTTGGTGAATCCACCTTTGAGATTGACGATGCCGGCAACCCTTACTGGATTTGTCCGCGCTTAGATAACAAGCTTGGGCTGTTTGGCGGAACAGACGTAATCGGTGCTGTCATCGTCAAGGCGGATTCCAAGACCGGTGAGAGCATCTATTACAGCATTGACGAGCTGCGCGATAACAAGGATCTGCAATGGATTGACCGTATATTTGATTCCAATCTGCTGGTTAAGCAATTTAACTTTGCGGGCAAGTACCACAGCGGCTTCTGGAACGCAATTATGACCCAAAAGGATGTGCGCGCCGCAACCGACGGTCACAACTACTTGGCGCTAGACGACGATGTTTACCTCTACACGGGCGTGACCAGCGCAACAAGCGACCAATCCATCGTTGGCTTTGTGCTGATTAACCAGCGCACAAAAGGCGCAAATTTCTACCGCGTGGGCGGCTCCACAGAGCAGGCGGCCATGGCAAGCGCGGAGGGACGCGTGAGCGACCTGCGCTACAAGGCGACCTTTCCGCTGCTGGTCAACGTGGGCGGCCAGCCAACGTATTTTATGTCGCTCAAGGACACGCAGAACAGTAACCAGATTGTGCAGCAGTATGCGCTGATTAACGTGAAGGACTACAACAAAATCGGTGCAAACGCCAAAAGCCTTGACGATGTGCTGCGGCTTTACACCGAGGCGCTTACAAAGAACGGCGTAACGCCGCCGCCGATTATAACGCCGGATAATAATGACAACACAACGGTTACCGGCACGGTTACAGATATCCGTACACAGTTGCTGTCCGGCGAGAGCGTATACTATATCCGTTTGGCGGATAACACTGCGTGGTACCGCATAAGCGCCTCCGTTTACGAGCCGGTTGTTCTGCTGAGCAAGGGCGCGAAAGTCACGATTGTTGTTGAAAAGAAATCCGAGGACGCAGACAAAGCGATTGTGAATATCGTTGAGTTTAAGACTGGTTCTTAAATGAAACGCAAGGGGAGGTGGCAAGGCGGAACGCCACCTCCCAAGTGTATAATCACCGCACACTGTTTTAAGCAGCGCTGCATTTACAAAATATTGGAGGAACCCCCCATGGACGAAAAAAACACCAACGTCCCCCAGGAGCTTGAAGAGCAGGAAACTGCCGGCGGCGTGCCTAAAATTCGCACGGTAACCGCAATAATCGTTGTTACGATAACGCTTTTTGCTTGCCTTTGCGCTGTGCTGGTTGGGCTGTTCTCTCCCGCTCTGCGCTTGAGCTTGCAAGGCTCGCGGCTCAGCATGCAAAAGCGCTACACCGAAGCTTCCGTCGCCTATGGCAAAATCCCGCCGATGATGAGCGAGCTGCAAAAAAAGCTCCCGGACACCATTGATTTAGAATCGCTTTATGGCATTGAATATCATCTGCTCAAGGCTTATGGCGGCATGAGCAAGCTGCAGCTTGGCGGTGAAATTTCCGGAAACTTTCCGGAAAGCAGGCTGAAAAAATTTCCGCTCTCCAAATTCAGGCCCTACGCAGAAGAATATAACGAATACCAGACCATGCTGCAGGATATCCAGCAAGTGCTGGCGCAGTATATCAATAAAACGGAGGATGGCTACGAAAACGTTAAGAAGGCCCCTGTTTTTGATGCGATTGACAAATTCGCCGCCACGCACCCAAAGGCTCCGGCATGGGGCTTTGCCATACTCAGAAGCTACGTGGGCGAGTTGGTGGATGAGGACAACCAGACACGCATCGCCTATTTTGACGAGGCGCTAAAATCCGACGATGGCATAGACGAATACGGCAAATACCTGATCCCGATTTATAACCGCTTGAAGGATACCGATAGCATACTCAGCATTTATGAGCGCAGGTTCAAGCTGAACCATAATGATAACGACGCGCTGGTTGGTATTGGCAAGCTCCAGCTTGCTGCCGGAAACCTGAAAGCCGCACAGAATACGCTCAAAAAAGCGCGGAAATATACCGGCAAGTCCGGTGCGCCGGAAACCATTGAGCTCGAAATCCTCCGCCGGGCCAAAAAATATGACGACGCGGTGAAGCTCTATATTGATTACCGTGACGCGCAGGACGCAAAAGAATCCGCCGCGTTTTATGAAGCGACGCGCCAATACGCTATTGTGTTGCTTTTGCAAAACGACTACCAAAGCGCGGAGGAAATGGCGTATGAGGCAATAACTTCACAGCCGGAAGCCGGCGGCGACTATGCGGAGCAGGCGTACTACTTACTCTCCTTGACAGCGGCACTTGCGCAGGACACGGAAATCATAGAACAATATGGCTTGGAGCAAAACGAAGCCGGCAAGGCAATCCTTGCAGCGACGGACAAAAAAGCCGCAATCGAAAAGCTCTTTTTAGAAGGCAAGGGGGACATTGCATGAACACACTGAATTTTATTGCGCACCTTGTAACGCTCCCCGGCGCATACATACACACGTTTTGGGAGCGGATATTCGCCAACATGCTTAATATCACTGTGACGGACGCTCATTTTTTGACAAAGGACGCAAATGCGGGACATATTCGGCACAATAAAGCGGATGTTGGCAAGCTTATCCTTTATAGCCTGCTAACAGAAGTTGTCTGTCTGATTACAGGTGTGCCGCTCTTTGCGTTCGGCTACGCTATGCTTGGCCACTTTGGTGTTGTCCCGCGCGAAGGCGGTTTGCTGCTATTTATTCCGGCGGTTATTGCGCTGTATATCGGCACGTCACTGCTGGCAAATTTGTATCCCTCACGTCAAGACGCAAGAGCAATTTGGCGCGGCGTTGCGCAGAGCAAATCCGCTGCAGTTAAGCTTTTCGGCTACCCGTTAGCGGCCGTGCTGAATTTTGGCGCGTTCTGCGAAAGCATCGGCCTTGCCACTCTGGGTCTGCTGGGGTATCTGGCGGTTTATTTTTTGATTTATGTGTTTGAAAAGGTGTAAATGGAAAAAGGCATTGCTGTCAATGGTATTGGCAGCCCTTTTTTTCATACCCGCCATGGTGAAGATTAATTCGATCCTCCCGCGTACCCGGCAGTTTTCCGTTTATGAGATGGATACCATCGTCACGGTGAATACCCGTGCCGCTAAAGCTGAAAAGCTTGAAAGCTCGCTTAAAATCAGAATTGGCATGACAGCACGAGCGATTGACCGCTTTGACCCGGAGAGTACCGTCGGTCAGGCAAACGCAATGCCGCGCAAATCGGTGCGCTTGCACCAGTTCGGTTCGCTTGATGCTTCGGCTGACGAAGCGAAATGGTACGACACAATCAAGCAACTGCAAGCGGATTCCGGCGGCGCGCTGGATTGTACGCTGGGCCAACTGAGCAATTTGTGGAACTTTGGTGGCAATGCCCCCAAGGTACCTGACAAAGCGGAAATCCAAAAGCTGCTGAACGCCAAGCGCGGGTTTGAGGTGAATCTGCCCACCCAAACAGATGGTAACGACTATGGAAGCATTTTTGTGGAAGACGGCGGCACACTGGATCTTGGCGCAGTGGGCAAGGGTATTACATGCGACGTGCTTGCGCAATACTTGCGCGGCTGGACGGCATATCACAAGGTAGCGCGTGCGGTCATTAGCGTGGGCGGCAGTATTTTGCTTTATGGCGGCGGCGCCTTCAACGTGGGAATCCGTACACCGAACGCAACCGCTGCGGATACCTTCGCCACACTAACCATGCCCGCAGGCTTTGTGTCTACCTCTGGAAGTTATGAGCGATACTTCGATCTGGACGGCGTGCGCTATCACCACATACTTGACCCCAAAACGGGTTACCCTGTGCAAAACGGATTGGTTTCCGTCACAGTGATTGCGGATTCAGGCTTGCTTTCGGACGCTCTCTCGACAGCGTGCTTTGTGTTGGGTTACGAAAGGTCTAAGCCATTGCTGGAAAAATATAACGCCAAAGCGGTCTTTGCCAATGAACAGCATGTTTGGGTTTATCCACAGAATTTGCCGTATCCTTCGCGCGTCAGTGCGGATTTGGGTGGTGGCGTTACTTTGGAGTTGACGGATTTACGGTACTCGCTTGCGGAGGATTGACACAAAGTGAAGCTGCTGAAAAAGTGGGATATTGTGTTGATTGCCGCGTTGTTACTTATCGGCGGGGTATGGGCGCTGCTGCGTCTGCTGCCACAGGAAGCGCGGACAGTTACGGTATATGTGGGCGGGCAAATCTGGGAGCAGCGGACGGTAAACAAAAATACGCCAATGTACACACTTACGCCGCCGGTCATGCCGGCTGTGACGCTGAACGGCGCGGGCACTCTGATTTGGTTCGCGGCGGCAGACTGCCCGAACCAGCTTTGTGTAAAGTCGGGTAAGCTAGGCGGGATTGCCTGTGCGGCGGCGTGCCTACCGGCTCAGATTGCGGTTGTTGTGGAGGGTGCTGATGCCGGCGGTGGGCTGGATGCGGTGACATATTAGATAAGGGAGATTTGGCTCATATTGAGCGGATACAGTTTATATAAATACTTAAGAGCTCTATAATAGAACTCTTAGGGATAATAACCCGCGCAAAACCAATTATATCAAGTCTTCTGAGCAAACCAAAATTAAAAAATACCTCAGCAGTGTGAGGCAATTACGTCCGGGGCGATGGTAATCGTCCCGGACGTAGATTATCCCCCCACTCAAATCCCGCCGCCTTCTTCAAAGCTTGCCTCAAGCTGCTGCTGCATTTTGCGGATTTGCACCTCCATGCGGCAAAGCTCCTGCGCCACAGGGTCGGGCGTGTGGCGTTGGTCAAACGGATCGTCCGTGCGGCGGCCGTCAATGCGCACAATGCGTGCCGGCACGCCGACTGCGGTTGCGTTTTCGGGTACATCATCCAGAACCACCGCGCCTGCGGCAATCTTCGCGCCGTCACCCACAGTGAAGTTTCCCAGCAGCTTGGCGCCGGAGCCGATAAACACACCATTACCAATTGTCGGGTGGCGTTTGCCGGTCTGTTTGCCAGTGCCGCCAAGGGTCACACCCTGATAAAGCGTCACATCGTCCCCGACGACGGCGGTTTCGCCAATCACAACGCCCGCGCCGTGGTCAATAAAGACGCGCCGTCCAATCTGCGCACCAGGGTGAATTTCTACCCCGGTGCGTCTCAAAGCACGCTGGCTCAGCCAACGCGCGGCAAAAACAGCGCCGTGCTTGTGCAGCCAATGCGTAACATGGTGCCACCAGATCGCGTGCAGTCCGGGATAAAGTAAAAATATTTCGACGGTGCTTGCGGCAGCCGGGTCACGGGACTGGACTGCGGCGATATCTTCACGGATTCTGCGGAACATAATGCCTCACTTTAGTTTGCGTTGTTGGTATATTATACTCCGCCGTGAAGCAGTTTGCAACAATTATGTAACTTTATTATGAATCAGCTATTGTTGTGCAATATTGATAATGTGCAACTTCTTTTTGCATGCATAGTCTGCTGTGTATGCTGTTCCGCCAATGCTTTGCTTTAAGTAGCAGACGCAAATACCGCTGTTATCAACTAAATGGCGGTTTCGCCTATGCATACATCCTTTATGATAAAATTCCGATGTGTATGTAATCTTGTCCGCTTCATCACGGATTTGGTTGTATATTCGTTTATCTTTTTCACTCCACCCGTTTGTTTGATCTTTGCATGGTAAAACTAAAATAAGATGAATGTGTGAAAAGGTTTGTTTTAGCTTTAAGATTGTCAGCGCCGCAATAGTATCGAAGCCAAGTGCGCCGCCGGTGCAAAAATATTGCACGCCCTGCCGGACTAGCTCTACAAGCTCTGCGTTAAGGCGATTTTGTATTTCCGCATATTCATTTGCCGGAATCATTCGGTGTCCGGTGAAGCAACAGGTTAATTCCTTCATTTCATTTCCCTATTTGTATCACTTTTACAACCAATTTTAGCATATATCTGCTATAAAATCAAGAAAAAGTGCAAATAATGATACAAAAGCAGAGAAGGAAAAGAAATATGTATAGACCCCGTTCAGCTGCAGGAAGCAAAAATGTTGTCGGCAAAAGAGTTATCGAACTGAGAAAAAGAGATAAACTTTCTCAAAGGGCGTTGGCGGATAGGCTTCAGCTTTTGGGCATGGATATTGACAAAAATGTCATTACTCGGATTGAAACTGGCAAACGTTTTGTTACGGATTTTGAGATACAGGCATTTGCGTCCATTTTTGACATATCCTATGAGTTTCTGCTTGATGGTGTTGAAACGGTGCATGAGGAGACATAAAAAGGAAGTCAGGCATAAAAAATCAAGAGACGTCAGAGAAGACCACGACAAAAAATAGGAAGAAATTGTTAAAATGCTAAAAACAACACAACAACAGGAGTACTTATACGAAAGCGGTAAAAGATTGGTGAGTGTGAGCCGTTTTCCCCACGCCTCGCCCAACTCCTCAATGTGGTGCACAACGTCTGCGCGGCGTATCTCGTGCAGGACGTTGAGTGCGTAAAGGTCAATGAAATCAACACTTGCGAGGGCTTGCGCCCGCACCTTACGCCACGCTTTGGAGAGGTAAAACGCATAGTGCGCCGGGTCGCGTTGTAGTCCCTGTGCCGCGCCTGATAGACCGCCTCGCAGGGCGGACAGCGCGGCACGCCCACGGGTATCACCTTGCCGCAGCCGCAGCGGTGTAACATCAATCTAATCACCCTCGAAACAGGCAAAAAAGAAGCCTGCCGCCATTGGCAGGACTTCATGTTACTATTATATCACATAAAAAAGTGGCTTAAAACTCCATCTTTTCACGGGGGTTTTACGCGTTTCTTTTTGATGTGGCGACTGCTGTTCCACTTAATATTGGAAGTGTTTCCCTTCGTCAGTTGCTCAACATGTTCGCTCAACTCATTTGCGGTTGGGTGGAGACCGACCGTGACGGTAATATAGTTATCCGCCGCACAAGCGGTCAGCAGCATTCCCGGTCACTCAGTGATATTACCGATATAAAGGGCCGGATGGAAGCGTATCAGGCGGAATACACCGAAGTGGCAAAGAACATGGCGCTGGCCTTTGAGCTGCTGGACGATTGCGGCAGGACGTACAAGCTGGCGGAGGACTTTGTGAGAAGATGCTTCAACCAGGCGATATTCAAGCGGATACTCGTCAATGACAATCTGACGCTGGACGTGGAATACACTGAACCGTTTAACACAATCCTGGATTCCAGGGTATTCATGTTGAAAAGCCAGTTTGAGAAAGTGATGCGAAACAGCTATGACGGGCAGCCTGAACCGGCTGCCCGTCATATTTTGATGGAGTTTACCAAGGCTATACATACAAAAACCAGTAGTAAAATCGCTGATTTTTTTACCGCTGGTTTAAGTATGGACTTTTTGGTGCCGGAAGCGGGACTTGAACCCGCACCCTGTTGCCAGGACTGGATTTTGAGTCCAGCACGTCTGCCAATTCCATCATTCCGGCATTCGAACAGCTTTGGGATTTTGAGGTAAATATTTAGGATTTTGAGAAGTTCTTGTTTCGCCTTGACAAAAAGAGAAAACTAAGATATCTCGCTTTTCTTTGCTTACTTTCTTTTCGCGGGAAAAGAAAGTAAGTGGTGCGGCTGGTACAATAGGATTTTTCAAAAAACAGTAAAATCAATGGTTTAAGGGTAGTCACAAGTAATATTTACCCTCTTTAGCAGTGAGGAAAACCGCTAAAAGCATCGTTTGCCTTTACTTTTGGAAAAAAGAAGCGTATAATATAAATGCGCTTTTGATAAAACTAAGTATATCACAATATTCTTTCCATTGCAAGAGCAAAACGGAAAATTTAAGAAAGATTCAAAGGTGAATATTATGTTCAAATGACTTATTCCTGTTTTCCTGCTGTGCGGTCTGCTCTTGCTGGTCGACTATGGCAAGACGGCGGACAATCCCGAAACCGAAAGTGAAATCACCAGTTTGACAGAGGAAACAACCACATCTGCGTCTGCGGAAAAAATTACGACCACAACCCTAGATGAAACATCAAACGGCGAATCCTTTGACACAACCCCTGTGGAAATCGTTCCCGAAACAATGCAAGGAACAATGAGCAAAGCAGCCGATAAACCATCATCTGTTGTTTCAACACAGCCATCGGCCACAAGCGCATCGCCGTCCGAACCGCCCGCAGCCGTTTTCAGCGCGCGAAGTTACTATGATTAAGCTTTTGAGGTAAATATTAGCCGGTAATGGACTTATAACACCGCCTTGCGGAGTGCCGCTTATTGTTTTGTTATACTTCCAATCCTCCAAATATTCCGCTTTTAGCAAGCCGTTTATGAGCCTGATAAATTATGAATCATGAGTGGATTTTGAAAGTATCTGCAATAATACCTCATGGTTTATGGAAGCAAAATACTGTGAAATATCTCCCTCAACAAACCACTTTGTACCTTTCCAATCCCGCCCTTTTTGGTGTAATCGTGTGTCAATCCGTCGCGGGCATTGTAAAGAATTTGCCCGCTGCGATATGCCGCCGCAACGAAGGAACAGCCGCCGCTGCGTTTGATTATCTTTATGCTCAAATGAAAAATCGCCATCAGCTTTTGAGGATTCAGGATTCAGGGATGAGGAACGAGGGCACAATTATATACAACTTCTGGTAAATGTATAGTGCCTTTCGCGTCCGTCCCTCACGCCTGTATCATCCCTCCCCCCCTCATAGGGGCGCACACACTGCAACGCAGTGTGTAAGTGCGCACTTCGTGATTTTGCGGCGCACTCCAACATATGCTTTATACTATGCAGGAGCAAAATCACTGACCCGCTCTGTGCGGGACAGAAAAGAAGAAAGGTGCGTTTATGGCGAAGACTGACGCGGAAAAGTTGGCGGAAATCCGGCAAAAACAATCACAGCTAAAGGCGAAAGAACAGGCAATCATGCAGCGACAAAAACAAGCGGAGCGCAAAGCCGACACTCGGCGCAAAATCATCCTCGGCGGCATTTGGCTCAAGTTTTTCCCGGACTGCAAAAATTTTGACCCCAGCGATGAAGAAAACTTTGCGGGCGTGGCAAACGCAATCGCTGTCTTGGCAAATGACGGGCAGTTTTTGGATTTGTGGATGCGGGTGCAAGAAGCCGGCGGGATTGCTCCCACTGGCTCGGTTGAAAGTTAATCTTCACGGTTGATTTTGCGGCTGCATTGCCGTCTGGCAATCGCCGCAGATGAGCTGCGCATCCTTGGTGGTGCGGGCAATCAGCCCGCAGTTTTGGCACACATATTTGCGGTAGGACTGGCGCATGCGGGTGACGGTTTTCTCCCGCCCATCCGCGCCGGGTTTGGTGACTTTCGGCGTGCCGTCGCGGTAGGTTTTCATGCGCTCCAGCTTGAAGCAGCCCTCGCGGCAATTTTGCGTGACAAGTTCTGTGAATGCCTCGCTCGGCGTGGTGATGCAGTAGCCGTAGGTCTGGTGGCGGCTGACAATCAGCCCTCGCGCGGCAGCAACATCCTGGAACGCGGCGTTGTGGTATGTCCCCTTGCGGCTGGTGTCCTGCACGCCTTGTTGGATGTTCCAGAGGTGGCACATCTCGTGCATGAGCGTGGTGATGACCAGTTCTGGCGGGCGGTTGAGATACTCGGCGCAGAGGTTGATTTCGCGAAACCACGCGTTGTCCTTGCTGTTCCACACCTTGTTGACCGAAATCCAGCCATATGCGCCGCTGGTGCTGTCGGTGAGGATGGTGATGACGGGTCGCTCCAACTCGCCGCCGAAATAGCGGGCGTTGAGCAGCTTGAACATCCGCTGCAACTCGTCAATCGCGCTTTGGATGGTGATTTGACCTTTGATGGTGTCGTTCCCCTTAAGCTCTCGCTGCAAGGCCTCTTTGTCCGCTTCCGCGTTCTTTTGCGCCTGTCCGATTGCCGCTTTGACAAACTCGGTTTCGTACCGGCTTGCAAACTGCGTCAGGCGGCGTACCCGTCTGAACCACCTCCCATCAAACGAGGGCGGCGGTTAGAAGCACCGCCGCCGCTACGGAAATCGCCTTAACCGGCACGTTTTTTGGCTTTTTGTGCGGAATCTACATGCCATATTCCAGTTTGGGCAAGGGCACGGAAACCGTAGGATCGTTTTTGCCGTACACACACCTGACGATTTGGCTGAAGCAAGTTTTGTTTGGCGACGCGTCTATCCGGCTGAAGCTTCCGGAGGATTTGCGCGAAGTGATTTTGGGCGACTTTTTCTCCGCGAAGAACATTGGCTTTTGCGGCCTGGACGTGCCGCTCGGGGTTATGCTTGGGGCTTGCGGTGTGCTGGCGGCGGGCGCTCTTGCCGCGGCTTGGGTCATATTAAAGAAGAGGATCGGCGGGCGCTAAAAAATTACAATTTGGTTACAATCTACAAAATCCGCAACCAAAACAGGGTGCGGGTTGATGTTTTTTACGCTATATATGAGAACCATTTCTTGAAGAACGGGGCGCACACATGGCGGCATTATCCATAACTGAGAAGCTTTTTTGCAAGATTTTTGCCGAATCGCACGATGCAAGGAGCTCAGCGGCACGGGCGGGGGTAGTGGCACGTCA
>JAIRYC010000099.1 GCA_031267965.1 Oscillospiraceae bacterium
ACGCAGTGCACGGTATTGGCGTTTTTGACGGTGTGACACGGCTTGAGGCGGGCGGCGCAATTAAGGATTACATTAAAATACGGTACGACAAGCGCGACGTGCTTTATGTGCCGGTCACACAGCTTGATCAGGTGACGAAGTATATTGGTCCGCACAGTGACGACAGGCCCGTGAAGCTCTCACGGCTTGGCGGCGCGGACTGGGAGAAGGCAAAATCCCGTGCGCGCGGCGCGGCGAAGGATATTGCGAAGCAGTTGATTGCGCTCTATACCAAACGTGCATCCGCGACCGGTCACGCGTTTGCGGCGGACGACGACTTACAACAGGATTTTGCCGCCCGCTTTCCGTATGAGGAAACGTCTGATCAGTTGCGCTGTATTGACCAAGTCAAGGCGGATATGGAAAGCCCGCACCCCATGGACAGGCTGCTTTGCGGCGACGTAGGATTTGGCAAGACGGAGGTTGCGTTACGGGCGGCGTTCAAGTGCGCGGCGGAGGGCAAGCAATGTGCTGTTCTTGTGCCGACGACAATTCTTGCGCTACAGCATTATCAGACGGCAAAGGCACGCTTTGACGGCTTCCCGATTGACGTGCGCATGCTCTCGCGTTTTGTGCCGATGGCGGAGCAGAAAAAGACGTTTGCGGGCTTGAAGCGCGGCAGCGTTGAGGTGGTAATCGGTACACATCGAATACTCACGCGGGACTTGCAATTCCGGAATTTGGGATTGATAATTGTTGACGAAGAACAACGTTTTGGCGTTGAGCAAAAAGAGAAGCTGAAGGAGCGCTTTCCAGACGTTGACGTGCTGACGCTGACGGCAACACCGATTCCACGGACGCTGAACATGGCGATGAGCGGTGTACGGGATATGTCCACGCTGGAGGAGGCTCCGCAGGACCGCCACCCTGTGCAAACCTATGTTTTGGAGCACAATTGGGGTCTTTTGGCGCAGGCAATACGCGCAGAGTTGAAAAGGGGCGGTCAGGTATACTACCTGCACAACCGCGTGGAGGGCATACACAAGACGGCGGCAAAGCTCCAAGAACTGCTGCCGGACGCGCGGATTGGCGTGGGGCACGGCAAGATGCGCGAGGACGAGCTTTCAGAGATTTGGCGGCGGTTGCTTGAAGGCGAGCTTGATATTTTGATCTGTACGACGATTATTGAGACCGGCGTAGACGTGCCGAACGTCAACACGCTGGTGATTGAGGATGCGGACAGGTTTGGGCTTTCGCAGCTGCACCAAATCCGTGGGAGGGTTGGGCGTTCGGCACGGCGCGCGAGTGCATATTTGACATTCCGCCGCGGCAAGGAACTGACGGACGTTGCATCTCGTCGGCTTGCTGCGATACGCGAATATACGCAGTTTGGCAGCGGCTTTGCGATTGCTATGCGCGATTTGGAGCTACGCGGCGCGGGGAATATTATTGGCGCACAGCAGAGTGGGCACATGGAGGCGGTTGGGTACGAAATGTATCTGCGCATTTTGGAGGAGGCTGTGTGTGAGTTGAAGGGTGAGGGTCATGTGGAGACCGCTGCGCCGTGCCTGATTGATCTGCCTGAAGACGCGCACATTCCGGACGGATACATCCGCTCTGTGCCACAGCGTTTGGGGATTTACCGACGTATTGCCGAAATCCACACGCAGGCAGATGCAGACGACGTGACAGACGAGTTGATTGACCGCTTTGGCGAGCCGCCGGAGGCGTTGATGGGCTTGATAAAGATTGCTTTGCTGCGAGCTGCGGCGGAGAGCTTAGGTATGACGGAGATTCGCCGCGACAATAACCGTTTGCTGATGTTTTTGACGGAGCTTGACCCGATACGTTTCCGTGCGCTGACCGAGCGCTTTACAGGGCGCGTGACACTAAGCGCAAAGGGCAAGACGCATATCGCCTTGCGCATTTTTCCGCAGGATAACCAGTTGGCTGTGCTTAAAGCTGCCCTGGACGAGCTGAGGGGTTGATTTTAGGGGTACGGCACAGGTGAGCTTCAAATATATTGAATACAGATATTAGTATTGTACACAGCTTTTTGATACGAAAATTCTAAGCTTTAATTTTTCTCAACATAAGGCGTATATATGACTATATTAGTGACACGTGATTGACAAATTAAAAAGTGTTATGCTATAATCAAATAGTAAATGCTGGGCAAATTTTGACAGGAGAAAAAAATTTGAGGAGAACTAAACAGTGAAAAAACGTACTTGGAGAACCATTAGTCGCACAATTGCTGTTATTTTGGTCGGTGCAACCATTGCTACGCTGGCACCTCTTTCGGGTTTTGCGGATGAATTGAAACGCAAGCCGGCGAAATATGACACTGCCTTACAAAATATTGTTGGAGAAGAAGAACTCCCTGTAGAAATGCTCGCCGAGGAAACTGCACTGCGTAATGAAAATGTCAAGGTTTTTAGGCAATCGGACGGTAGCTATCAGGCGCTTGTATATGCTATACCAGTGCATTTTAAGGACGAAAACGGCGTATGGCAGGATATTGACAACACCTTGGAGCTTGTTACAAAAAACGACAAGAAGACGTACGAAACAACCAACAGCGCAGACAAGGTTACGCTGCCGGAGAGTTTTGAGGATGGCCAAAAGGCCACGCTGACCCATGAGGGTTACAGCATAGCTTTTGCTCCAAGTGCAGACAACGAGGGTGTGGAACTTGGCAAAAAAGCGGAAATAAAAAATGTTGATGAGCTTGTATCCGAGGAAATTCAAAAGAATACCGGGACTGTCAATGAAGCTTTGAATGAAAGCGCAGATGAAAAGGCGCTGGAGGCTTTTAGAAAAGCGGAAGCTTCTGAAGAAAAGCTTACAAAAAGTCAGGAAATTGAGCGGAAAAACGCTGAGAAGACCAAATTGGAAAATCTGTCGTCCGCAGTGGAGTATCAAGCTGTTTGGCCTAATACAAATATGGAGTATATCATTACGCCGGCTGGCTTGAAAGAGAATGTTGTTATTGGCGCTCCACAAGATGAATATATCTATAAATTTAACCTTGATATTGGTAATTTAACGCCCGTGCAGCAGGCGGACGGCTCAATTTTGCTGAAAAACGGTGACAAAAAAGTGTTTGCAATTCAAGCGCCATATTTGTATGACGCAGCAAGTGTTTACAGTGATGCCGCATCGCAGACACTTGAAAAAGTTGGGAACAAGTGGGTATTAACGGTTACCGCTGACGCCGCGTGGATGAATGCTGTGGAACGGGTGTTTCCAGTGGTGCTTGATCCGACAGTGCTTCTTAACAATGTGAACGCGCCGATTTCGGATACTTATATTGCCAGCGGCACTTTGGCGGATACAAATTATGGCAATGAAAGCTTCCTGCGTGTAGGTTATGACGCTACGCGAAGCTACCGCAGCTACTTGAAGATTGCTTGGCCCTTACTCATGCCCGGCAGTGTTGTGACCGACGCAACTTTGACTCTGCAAAAGCAGACCAACTCTACCACTGCGCAAAGCAATCGCTATTATCATTTATACGATGCTACGGGCAAGGCGGCGTGGAATGCCAATACCCTCACATGGGAAAATCAGCCGTTTTCCAAGACGCTTAATGGCTTAGGCAGTGAAGAAATTATTGATTATGCTGTGTTTTCTAATACTACGGCGGCACAAACTTACAGCTGGAATGTAACGAAAGCGGCACGTAACTGGTATGAGCACTTCATAAACAGGGGTATGATGCTGGCTTCATCTGCTGAAACCGTGGCATATGATACCAAGTTTTATGCTGTGGATTCTACTGATGCGGTAAAGAGACCGGCGTTAACGCTTACTTTTACCGAAACGAACGGCCTTCGGGAGCAATATGATTATCACACCGCCGGGGCCGGACGCGCTGGGACGGCTTATGTCAATGACTTTTCGCGTAACTTGTATATTGAACGTGATGAGCTTGGCATTAACGGCAACGTTATGCCGGTGCAAATCAAGCGCTATCGCGACACGCTTTGGGCCAACAGTGTTAGCAATATATCGCTTCTTCTTGACGCTCCTTATGGTTCTCTCTGGCAAATCAACTACAATCAATTTTTGTTTTACAAGCCTGAATCCGGCGGCGATGCGGCCCGCTACCTATATATTGATAGCACAGGCAAAGCGACGTATTATAAAAATGCAGGCGAGCCTGCCCAAGGCAACCTAAAAAGATGGGTGGAAGAAGCTTCGGTTGCTGCGCCGGACAGCGGTTCAGAACTGTGGACTCCAAGTAATTTTACGTCTACAGTGGAAACAGCTGCACCGGATGGAGCAAAATTAGTTGACGCTTCTGGGCAAACGCTGCGGTTTATCAACGGCTTTTTGACGGAGATTCAGTCTGCTGTAAACTCGGAAGATAAAATCACGATTGAGCGTGATGGCGTTAAGATTCTTAAAATTATAGACGGCGTGGGACGTGAATATCGTTTTAGCTATCAAGTTGCCAGTGGATTATCGCGCCTTTCGGCTATTCAATGCTACGATGCAGAGGGCGACGCTATTCAAGTGAAGAATAGCAACGGTAACGATGTTGACCTGAAATACACCTACAGCGGAACAATTTCGTCTAACTCTATAACCTTCACGGGAGCAACCTACCCGGACGGTGAAAGCGTCAGTTACGATAACACAGACGTCGGTTTTATTATGCGCGACGTAGATGGCTATGAACTGCAATTCCTGCCGGAGGGCAGTAGTATTGTAAAAATTACGGAAGTTGTACGGGATTCGAGTGGAAATAATGTGCCTGGCAATTTTATTGACATCACAAACCAAAACACCTATCAAAATACATTTATTGATAGCTTGGGCAACAAACAAGTCAAACAATTTGACCGCTATGGGCGCACAGTTTGTGTGCTTGATGGTGAAGGCGACTACACCAGTGCAACTTATCCCGGCAACGAGAATATTTCCGGCAGCCAGCAGAATATTACTCCCTTGGTGACCACAAGCCAAGACAGCGCCATTAATCTGCTGAAAAACCACGGCTTGGAGCAAAGTGGCAGTGCAGCCCCTACTGATTGGACCGTATTTGCCGATCCGACCAGCGGTTATACAGTTACGAAAAAAAACGAGGCTGTGGCTGGTGTAAAAAGTTATAGCCTAAAGCGGACAACGGCTGGTACATTGAGCCTGTATCAAAACGTCACAAATATTGTGGCAGGTGAACAATATGTTCTCTCTGGTTGGATTAAGGTGCCAAGCAGCGTTAGTGGTACTGGTGCATTTTTAGCAACGCAAGCTTGGGAAGGTTCGAATTGCTTGGTGCAGAAATATAGTCAATACTACACCACAGCAACGGGCGGTTGGATTTTTCTGAAAACCGAACCAATCACCATTCCCGCAAACACCACCACACTGCGCTGCCACCTGCGAATGAATAATGCTGTCGGTGAATTTTATGTGGATGCATTACAACTGGAAAAATGCAGCCGCGTCAGTAGTTCATACAACTACATTGAAAACGCCGATTTTGCAAATGGCACTACGGCTTATACACCGTGGACGGGTGGCACTATTGCCACAACCATGCAAACCAACAACAAAAATCGCACGGCAAAACTTGACAGCAATGTGCTGTACTTAACTGGTGTGCCAAGCTCTAACATAAGCGCCAAGCAGATTGTGCCGATTGCAGGCAAGGCCGGTGATACGTTCCGTTTGGGCGCTTGGTCAAAAGCCAACGGAGCAATGACAACCAACCCTGCAATCTCAAATGTCCGCAAGTGGATTTTACAAGTGCAAACTCCGGACGGTGAGCGTCTGGGCTTTGTGGAATACAATCCATTTAGCACGTCTTGGCAATATCTGCAAACTACTTTTACGCTTGACAAAGATGTTGAAAATTTAACCTTATACTGTTCCTACGATTATCAATTGGGGACTGCGTATTTTGACGGCATTCAACTATACAAAGAAAGTAGCGCGGTGGCGGAAGATAGTACTGTTGCTAATGATTCTGATGAGAATTCTGTCAAAACAAGTGTTACTCAAAGCAACGACAGCCACGGCAATTCTATTTTTGAGCGTACAATAGCCGGCAACCTTTCTATGTTAAATCAAAGTCATTACACAACGAATGGCAACTATCTCAAGCAAACTGTCGACGCCGCCGGCAACATTGTGGATTACGATTATGACGAAAATACAGGCTGGCTGCATTCGGTGACGGTTGGCGGAATATCAGAAGAAGAAACCGGTCTTAATTTACTGAGCGATCAAATTGAGGAAGGCGAAAATCTGTTGCCAAACGGCGGATTTGAAGAGCTGGAATTAGGCAATACACAAATTGCGTCTGGCTGGAGCAAATACAGCACAACAGATACGAACGCGGTCTACAGCATCAAAAGCGGCAGCGGCGCACACTCCGGCAACTATTATCAAAGCGTAAAGCGCACGACCGAAGGCAACGCCGGGGTAAATCAGAATATCGGAGATCTTGTGTCGGGCGGAACTTATAAGCTCAGTGGCTGGCTAAAAATTCCCGGAACAATTACCTCAAGCAATCGCGGTGTAAGCTTGGCGATACAGGCTTGGAACGGTGCAGCTTGCTTGAAGGAAAATTATTACACAAGATACACCACAACCAACTCCGGCTGGATTTTTTTGGAAACTGTAATGGTTGTGCCTGAAGGTGCTGCACAGTTGCGCTTACATATGCGCATGGATTCCTCCGTTGGTGAATTTTATGTGGACGACATGCGCTTGGAACTGCTGAAAAATCAGTTGGGCAACGGTGGTTTTGAGCAGCAAACCGCAGGCAACACACAAATTGCCTCCGGCTGGAATAAATACAGCATGAATGATATTAACGGTATTTACAGCATCAAAGGCGGCAGTGGTGCACGTTCCGGCAATTATTATCAAAGTGTAAAACGCACAATCGAAGGCAACGCTGGCGTGTACCAAAATATCGACGATTTTGTACCGGGCGAAACGTATAAGCTCTCCGGCTGGCTGAAAATTCCTGGAGCAATTACTTCCTCAACACATGGGGTAGGTCTTATGTTGCAAGCGTGGGACAACACACCTGCTAGCCCAGTTGCCCTGCGACAGAATTGTTACGCGCGCTATACCACAACCAATGGACAGTGGATCAAGCTGGAAACAATAATGACTGTGCCGGAGGGTACTACCCAACTGCGTATGAGTATGCGAATGGACGCTTCCATTGGCGAGTTTTATGTGGATGATATGCAATTGGAATTGACGCAAAATCTGCTGCTAAATCCCTGCGTGGAATACAAAGGTGCTTGGGGAGAGTGGTCTAATCCAACAAATACGCACACAATTGTTAAGAGCACAGACGCACACAGCGGCAGCCAGAGTTACAGTGTCAGCCGTAACAGCATAGGCACTGTAGGGATTTACCAAAACTTTAGAGAAATACATACAGGTGAGAAGTATGTGTTGTCTGCATGGCTTAAGGTGCCAGAACCCATTGTTGGGCAAGGTGCGTGTGTGTCGCTGCAAGCATGGCATCAAGAGAGCGGAATACCTGAAGAATTTCTATCTCAAGTTACCACAACCAAACATACCGGAACTGACGGCTGGATTTACTTGGAAACCGCAGCTTTTACTGTGCCTGAGGGCGCGACGTGTTTGCGCGGTCATATGCGCATGGACAACAGCTCTGGAACATTTTTAGTGGATGATATGAGTTTGCGCCGGGTTGATGATACAGACACGGCTGCAACGAGCGCGGTAACCTACGCTTATACCGCGATGGGTGCACTGTCTCAGGTTCAGCAGGCTGTGAGCGGTTTGCAGGGCGGAGATGCACTGCAAAACGACTACACTTACGTCCACGACAGGCTGGAAAGCATTGAGCACAACGGCTTTGCGTATAATTTCGAGTACGACGAATGGGGCAACCAGACGGCGGCGAAGGTTGGCACGCAGGACCTTGTGACATATGATTATGACGAAACAGGATACCGCAGCCTGAACCAAATTACATACGCAAATGGCGGCACGATTGGTTATGATTATGACGAATGGGGCAATATTACTGACATTTTCGTCAACGGAAACACGAGCGCAACGTATCACTATACATATCAGGACGGTGTGCTGAATACGATCACGGACAGTGTTGCCGGGACGGTGACAACATACACTGACGAAGGTCTGGAGATCAAGCAGGGCAGCGAGGTGATTTACAGCCGGCAGGGGGAGAGCGAGAACTTCCGCGGGCAGAACTACGCGCTGTCAACCAGCCCACTGACGGACGCGGAGAAGGCGCTGATTGCGTCTGATGCGCAGCAGGGTCTGACGCGGACAATCAACAAGACAACGGGCACGGTCAACTATGCTTACACGCAAGTGGATGACGCGTTTGGACGTACGGTGCGTCAGCAGATGGATTGCGGCACGCAGTTCTCGCGGCTGACGACATATGTGGATTTGGCAGGCGGACGTACGTCAAACCAGGTGGCGAGCGTTAAGAATCAGATTGGCGCTACGCCTATTGAGGAGTACAAATACAGCTACGACAACAAGGGCAACGTCACGCGGATTGAGAACGGCAGCCATGTGACGGCGTATGCGTACGACGAGGCGGGGCAGTTGATAAGTGAGACAGTGGACGGCGTGACGAAATCCTTCACTTATGACGTTGGTGGGAATTTGGTCAACAAAGGCGACGTAGAATTCGCCTATGCTGACACGTGGAAGGACCAACTTGTGAGCGTAGGCAACGTTGAGATTGCGTATGATGCACTGGGTAACCCGGACAAAACGGTTAATGCGGATGGCCAGATTATTCTGCTTGCGTGGAGTGGGCGGCAGCTGGTGAAGGCAATAAAGCCCGATGGCAGCTACGAAACGTATGCCTATGACGCGAATGGGCTGCGCACCGCGCGCAGGCTCTATGACGCGGACGACGCGCTGACGCGCCAGCACCTTTACACTTGGAATGACGGCGTGCTGGTCGGTCAGCAGTGGCAGATGCCCGGCAAGCCGACGGAATCTGTATACTACATTTACGACACCAACGGCGAAGCGATTGGATTTGTGTATAAGAATGCGGGAGCTGCGCCCGCGGCGCGTTGGTTTTCGAAGAATTTGCAGGGCGACATAACCGGGGTTTACCGGCAGAACAGCGACTTGTTTGTGACGTACACTTACGACGCTTGGGGCACGCCAACCGTCATCAGCGGCTCTGATTACTGGCAGTTTGTTTGGGCGTTTGGGTATAGGGGGTATCAGTATGATAAAGAAACGGGGTTGTACTACTGCCAGAGTAGGTACTATAATTCAAATTTAGGCAGATGGATTAATGCTGATAACCCAGACATTGCCGCTCTTGGTGCGAATAAAGTTCTTAGCGCAAACTTATACGCCTACGTCCTTAATAATCCAGTCAATACGCGTGACAATAACGGAGAGTTTCCATTAAATATTATTATTGGCGCATTGGTTGGAGCTGTTATTGGTGCAATTGGATATGTAGCTGTTGATTTCATTGAATGGTTAATTACTGGAGTTTGGCCTAAATTTGATGGTTGGAAGCTTGCTGCAAGTATGGTAATGGGAGCTATTGACGGTGCGTTAACTTCTTCGAATGTATCGGCACTCGCCGCAAAAATGATAACATTTGGTTCAACACTTGCTTTAAGTGTGGCTTCGGGTGAAAGTGTTATGGATTCTATAATTGCGGCAGTTATTTCAACCCTTCTTACCGGTGCGGGAAAAGGTGCAGGCTTTGGGAAACTTAATGGCAACAAGATCGCATCTGCGATGAAACGACTTAATAAGAAAGGGAAAGGAATAAGTTATGTAATAAAAGAGATGAAAGCACTAATAAAATACTATATAAAATCTAATAAGACTTTATATAAAAGGTTTGGCAAAGATTTCTTAAAATCATCTGCTAAAGGTTTATTTTGGAGTTCGACTACAAAACTTTCAAATTGGTGGAATAGCAGAAGGTGGTGGAAATAGATATGTATTTATCAAATTCATCATGGATGCTTATCGGGATATTAAGCTTAATTATAATAAAATTAATCCTATTAAACTCTATTACTTATTCTTATTTAAGAAGTATATTTAGCAATAAGCGAATAGAGAAAATGAGGTCTAAAAATGTAATCATAAGGTTTTTATATTTTGATTTACAAAGTCTTTTGCCATTTTTTCTGAAAGTATTGCATATACTATTTTTATTTTCATTCATCTCATTAGTAGTAGCGGCGATAAGTAACAAAATAAAAGAAAATGATATAACAATGTATGTTGCGGTAGTTTCAATGTTAATCTTCTATTTTTCGACTCTAATATATGGGTTTATTAATAAAAAGAAATTGAAATAAATTAGGAGTCATTCTGAAATGTATGCCTATGACGCGAATGGGCTGCGCACCGCGCGCAGGCTTTATGACGCGGACGACGCGCTGACGCGCCAGCACCTTTACACTTGGAATGACGGCGTGCTGGTCGGTCAGCAGTGGCAGATGCCCGGCAAGCCGACGGAATCTGTGTACTACATTTACGACGCCAGCGGCGAAGCGATTGGATTTGTGTATAAGAATGCGGCGTCTGCGCCCGCGTCGCGTTGGTTTTCGAAGAATTTGCAGGGCGACGTAACCGGGGTGTACCGGCAGAACAGTGACTTGCTTGTGACGTACACGTACGACGCCTGGGGCAACCCGACCGTGGCGAGCGGCTCTGATTACTGGCAGTTTGTTTGGGCGTTTGGGTATAGGGGGTACCAATATGATAAAGAGACGGGATTGTATTATTGCCAGAGTAGGTACTATAATAGTAATATTGGGCGTTTCCTTAACCTGGATGACATAGGTATATCTCCCATCTTCGTAAATGATGTTCTTTGTTCAAATATGTTTGCATATGCTGGCAATAATCCGGTTAATAATTATGATCCAAATGGATATTGGAAAATACCCATTTGTTAAAGCTCCATAAAACAGTAAAGGCCTAGCAGGGGCGAAAACGCAAAGGCTTGCCAAGGTTACCCAAGACTTCGCGCAAGTTCTGCCGTCCTGCCGAATCGCCGTCCGCGCTTGCTTCTTCCGCCGCATCCAGCGCGGCAAAATCCAGCCTACTCACCACGCCAATGTAGCTCAGTGCAATGTCGACCTTGACCACGCGCTGGCCGCTGCTCTTGTCTGGCGTGTGTACCTCAATGCGCTCGATCAACTCGTGGAGCATGGCGGGGGTCAGTTCGGTGACATCGCTGTATTTCCGAATTAGCTTCAGGAAACGTTCCACGTTGACCGTCTGCTCTTCCTGCGCGGCGATGGTTTGGCTTAGTTCCTCAGCTTGAACGTGCAGATCTTTTTGTTCCTGCTCGTAGCCTTGGGATAGCTTCACAAACCGCTCGTCGCTCAGCTTGCCATGCACCGAATCCTCGTAGAGACGTTGGATGATGGTGTCAAGCTCAGTCACGCGATCCTGCCACTGCGCCAGTTGTTTCTCGCTCCTCCGTAGTTCCTTTTGGGTCTGTTCGGCCGAATCCTGCCGCACTAAGCGCACAAAGTCCGCCTCGTGCTGCTGGGTGTACTGCCGCGCTTTCGCCAAGTAGTTCAAGACCAGCTTTTGCAACACTGCCACGCGGATGTAATGCGAATGCGCGCACTTCACCTTTTTGCTCCTAAAGCCTGAACAGACGTAGTAGTCCTGATTTTCTTTAAGGCAAGCACCAGCCGAGAAGTAAAGCTTGCTTTTGCAGTCGGCGCAGTAGACCAAGCCAGAGAACGGCTCAACCCGCCCACTTTTGCTCTTGCGCCGTTTACCAGAGCGTAGCTGTTGCACGCGGTTAAAGGTCTCCTGATTGATGATAGCGGGATGGGTGTTCTCGAACACCACTTGCGCGTCAGAATCGTTGTGGATCACGCGTTTGCTGTCGTAAGAGGCTTTGGTGGTCTTGAAGTTCACCGTGTGTCCGAGGTATTCGCGGCGGCGCAGAATGGTAATGATGGTAGACGCCATCCAGTCATAAGGGTCGGTTGGAACTTCGCGCTTGGTTTTTAGCCTCAGTGACGCGCGATGCGGCTTGGTCCGATACCGTCCAGCGAGAGCGCAAAGATGCGAGATACCACTGGCGCGGCAATCTCATCTAGCAACCACTGTTTGGTCTGCTGATCCTTTAAGTACCCGTATGGCGGCGTAAAACACAGCGCTTGCCCCGCCATGCCCTTCGCCCGAAACACGGCCCGAATCTTCTTGGACGTATCCCGCGCGTACCACTCATTCATGATATTTTTGAACGGCGTCATCTCGTTGCCGCCAGTGTCGCTGTCCTCGTCATCATAGATAGCCACAAAGCGCACGTTGTTTTCAGGGAACAGGATTTTGGTGTAAATCCCCACCCGAATGTGCCCGCGCCCAAAGCGGCTCATGTCCTTGACGACGAAGTTCTTGACCCGTTTGGCTTCCACCAGTTCGATGGCTTTTAGAAAATCTGGGCGGTCAAAGGTCGTACCAGACACCCCGTCATCAACGAAGAAAACTGGGTTTGGCAACTGGTGATCCTGCGCAAATTTGGCCAAAAGCATCTTCTGGTTGGCGATGCTGTTGCTGTCATCGTCCTTTTCTTTGAGTTTGTCGTCTTTTGACAGGCGGCAGTAGAGAATGGTGAAGCTGGTTAAGGCGGCTACGACGGATGGTATGAGGTCTTTGAAGTCTGGAATCTGATGGTAAGGTGCGACCAATGCCCCCTGCGGGGCTTGGGGATAGGACTGTTTCATGTTGTCTCCTCTCTACAGTCCAGACCATAAGTATGCCCCACCAGTATACCGCAGTACAAAAGACCGCTCCACCTTAAAGTTGATATATTTTCCCGCCCAGTTTTTCTATTGATACAGCGATTCGTCACGGCGGATCAGCCGCCAAATTTTGTCCAACAGCCCCTCTTTGGCCTCTTGGTTATAGCGGAAAGTGGTGACATAAGTTGTCGTGCCGATTTTGCACTCCATAATCTCAGGTTGGGTTCATTTCTTTCCCGATTTTCTTTTTAAACGCTTCAAATGCCGGTTCGGTTAAACCGGGCGGCAGATGCTTTGCCTGCTCCGGAGAGCCGTTCTTAATATGTGCATGAATGAGTGCCTGCAGCGCCGTCTGCTCTGCGGCCTTTGGAAAACGTTCGCAAAAGGACTCGTCCATCGGGGATAAATAAATCCTTTCAGCGATTTGTGCTTCCAACAGTTTCAGATAAGTGCCGCTGTTCCAAGGGATTCGGTGGAAAAGCGGGCAGCAACCGCAACAAACGCAACACCTTTTCAAAACAGGAAATGGCAGTAGGCAGCTCGCCGGCAGAAAGATGACATAAGCCAAGCGTGAAAGCAGCAGCGGGAACATCCTGTTTTTGGGGGCTGAAGAGAAGCGAAAGCGCCTGTGCACACCGCCCTTGACGAAAATATTGAATAGCTTCTGAGGTCTGTGTGTGCGCGTCTTCCGCTATAGCGCTGGAGCGTTGCTCATAAAAACTCATTTGACAGCTTGACATCTCCTTTCGAATCATTTAGAGCTTTTTGGTATAAACCGCACATTCTCTTAAAAATTAGCCGCATTATAGCATAAGTGTCTATTAGAGTCAATGCGGCGAAGCATTGCGGTGTTTCCTAGGTGCAAATTGAATATACTTATAACACAAAACAACCATGCAAACCAGCATAATCAAAAAATAGAAGAGAGCAACTTTCAATCCCGCAGAAATTTAGGCGTTTGGATGATAAAAACCAAGCGATTCGATGAAATACATGAGCAGATCCCAAAGATACTGTGCAAGGTCATAAAAGAAAAATAGCAACGGATCCATAATTGAATTCCTTTCTGATAAGTTTTATGTCAGCAGGGGGCAGTCCGCTTGCAGGATTGCCCCCTGAAACAAGCGTTATGAGTTATTACTCTTCCTTAGCCTTCTCTGCCTTGGCGTCCTCAATCACTTTTTGCGCCACATTTGCCGGAGCGTCCTCATAGCGCGAAAATTCAAGGCTGAACGATCCGCGCCCTGCGGTTACCGAGCGCAACGCCGTGGAGAAATCGCCCATTTCTGCCAAGGGGACTTCCGCGTCCAATTGCTGCAACCCTGGTTCATCTGCTGCACCCATACCGAGTACACGCCCGCGGCGCTTAGTGATATCGCCCATGATATCACCTAGGTTCTCGTCTGGCATTAGAGCGTGCAGAGTGCCGATAGGTTCAAGAATTGTTGGCTGCGCGTTGGGCATCGCGTTCCTAAACGCCACATGTGCCGCCACCTTAAACGCCATTTCGGAGCTATCCACAGGGTGATAGGAGCCAAAATACAGCACCGCCTTCAAGCCAACAATCGGATAGCCCGCAAGGAAACCCTCGGTTATGCACTCGCGCAAACCTTTTTCAACCGCAGGAAAGTATTGCCTTGGCACGCTGCCGCCAACAATCTCTTCCTCGAAGATGAAATCCTCATCGCAAGGCTCAAAGCGGATGTGTACATCGCCAAACTGCCCGTGTCCGCCGGATTGCTTTTTGTGCCGTCCCTGTGCCTCAACCTTTTTGCGGATCGTTTCGCGATAGGCAACCTTTGGCACCTTAAGCGTAATCTGTACGCCGAATTTGTTCCTCAACTTACTGACAATCACGTCCAAATGCTGCTCGCCCAAACCGGAGAGCACCTGCTCGCGTGTTTCTGCGTTGATGAAAAAGCTGATTGTCGGATCCTCCTCCAGCAGACGGTGAATGCTGCTGGCGACCTTTTCTTCCTCGCCCTTTTTGCTGACCAAAACAGCCATGGAAATGCACGGCGCAGGGAAGTCCAAGCCCTCCAGCACGACCGGCTCCTTGGGGTCGGTCAGGGTATCGCCTGTGTGGAAGCCCGCCAGTTTTGTAACCACGCCAATGTCGCCTGCAGGAATCTCGTGCATGTCCTCTTGTTTCTGTCCTGTTACCGTAATGATTTTACCGAGACGTTCGCTTTCGCACGTGCGTGCGTTATATCCGGGCACGTCAGGTGTGATTTTGCCGCGAACCACTTTGAAAAAGCTCATCTTGCCAACGAACGGATCCGCGATAGTTTTGAAGCAAATTGCCGCCAAATTGCCGTTTTCATCGCAGGAAATATCGCCCTCGCCTGCTTTTTCGTCTGCGCTGGGAATGCACTCCACAACGCCGTTAAGCAGCAGGTCAACGGCGTCCAAATTATGGCCGGAGCAAGCGTAAACCGGGTAAATGTTACCTGCGGCCACGCCTTCCTCAAGACCCTTGGCGATTTCCTCCTGCGTAAAGGTTTCGCCGTCAAAAAAGCGCATGAGCAGTTCTTCGTCCGCCGAAGCCACTGACTCCATAAAGATGTCGCGCATTTCGGCAATCCGTCCGCCCTCGGGGATTGGAACCTCTGTTGCTTTGCCGTTATCATATTTGAACGCCTTGCCAACGGAAAAATCCACATAGCAGGTTACGTGACTGTCCTCAATGAATGGCACAACTACAGGGCAGAGCTGATTGCCGTGAACCTCTTTAAGCGCATCAAAGGTTTTGTAAAACGCTATGTTTTCGCCGTCACAGCGGCTGATTGCAAACATAACGCCCAAGCTGCGCTTCTGCGCCGCCTTGAATGCTTTGGAAGCGCCCACGTCATATAATCCATTTGGTGCGGTGACAATCAGCGCTGCCTCCGCCGCGCGCATACCTTCCGCCATGCCGCCAGCAAAATCAAACATTCCCGGTGTGTCAATCAGGTTGATTTTGGTGTCTCCCCACACCAACGGCGCAACTGACATGGAAACAGAGGCGACGCGGCGCTTTTCCTCTGCGTCATAGTCCATCACAGTAGTGCCGGCCGCCACGCGACCAAGTCTGTCGGTCGCTTTGGCAAGGTAGAGCATAGCCTCCGCCAGCGTTGTTTTTCCGCGCCCGCCGTGACCAGCAAGGCAAATGTTGCGGATGTTTGTTGCTTTGAACGCTTTCAAAATGGTTTCCCCCTTGTTTTTGGTCAATGTTACTAAAAGTAAGTATAGCACATAGGCACACGAATTTCAATTGGGCAATGTGTTCAAATTGGAGTTATGTTTTTTGTACAATATGCATTAAAATTGGGGTATTTTCCCATAAAAGCCCATTTCACAGCCCCACTTATTTGCAAATGTCAAAGAATGGCATAAAAATTCATGGTGAAAACGCCCAAGGGATTCAACATTCGAGCGGTTTTTTTGGAATGCACAACGAAATTTTTCTAAAGTGCTTTGTTTTCGTTGACCTTTCCGCAAATTCTGCTATAATATATGGGCAAGTGGGATGTTGCATCCGACCCCAGCAAAGCTTCCCTCTTTGATAATTAAGGAGTATTATTATGTGTGTCAAAGAAGTTCTCGTCCAAAACCACGTTGGGTTGCATGCGCGCCCTGCAACATTCTTTATCCAACATGCCAATGAGTACAAGTCCACCATTTGGGTGGAGGTCAACGACCGCCGCGTTAATGCAAAAAGCCTGCTGGGTGTGCTGTCGCTTGGTATTATGGGTGGTACTAAGATCCGTGTGATTGCCAGCGGTGTTGACGAAGAAGAAGCGGTTGACTCCCTTGTTGGCCTTGTGGAGTCCGGCTTCGCGGAATAATTGCTATGGAGCAAATCCTCCCGCGCAGGCTTTGTGCAGGAGAGTTTTATTGTGTTTGTCATTAAGGCTTATTGGAGACAGCATATGATTAAAACCAAGATAATATGCACTTTGGGTCCTGCCGTGGATAATCGCGAGGCTATGCGCGCCTTGCTGGAAGGCGGTATGGACGTTGCCCGTATGAACTTTTCTCACGGGACGCACGAGGAGCAGTTGGCGCGGTTGAATATGCTGCGCGCGGTTTGTGCTGAGATAGGCACGCATATTCCCGTGTTGATGGACACAAAAGGTCCGGAAATCCGGCTGGGCGTTTTTCCCGGTGGCGAGGTTGATCTTCAAGAAGGGCAGAGCTATATTTTAACCACAGAGGAGATTGACTGCGACGATAAACAGGCGCACGTGAGCTATGAGGGTTTGCCGAATGACGTAAAGCCGGGCAGCACAATCCTTTTGGATGACGGCTTGGTGGAGTTGGAGGTTGTCCGCGTGAGCGGACGTAAAATCCACTGCGTGACCAAAAATGAGGGAGTTGTCGATACGCGCAAGGGCGTGAATGTGCCGGGCGTTTCACTTTCTATTCCCGCCATGACGGAGCAGGATAAAGAGGATATCCGCTTTGCGGTGGAGAATGACTATGACTTTATTGCGGTATCCTTTGTGCGCAAAAAAGAGGATATCACCGAAATTCGCCGCGAGCTGGAAGATATGGGAGGTCAGGATATCCGCCTGATTGCTAAGATAGAAAACCGCGAGGGCGTCGCGAATCTGGATGAGATTATCCGCGTGTCCGACGGTATCATGGTGGCGCGCGGTGATTTGGGCGTCGAGATGCCGGTGGAACTGATCCCAGTGGCGCAAAAGGACATGATCCTGCGTTGCTACCGTGCCAGCAAGCCGGTTATTACCGCCACCCAAATGCTGGATTCTATGATACGCAATCCGCGCCCGACCCGTGCCGAGGTTACGGACGTTGCCAACGCCATTTTTGACGGGACAAGCGCTATTATGCTCAGCGGAGAAACTGCGGCGGGCAAATACCCGATTGAGGCGCTGCAAACCATGAAGCGCATTGCCGAATCCAGCGAAAACAGCGTGGATTATTGGGATAACTTTCTGCGCAATGAGGTGCGCGCGGAGTCGGGCATAACCCATGCCATCAGCCATGCTACCTGCACAACCGCCATGGACCTGAACGCTGCGGCCATCGTTGCGGTAACGACCAGCGGCAGCACCGCACGGCGCATTTCGGGCTTCCGCCCCAAGTGTCCGATTATCGCGGCGACCACGAGCGAGAAAGCGCAGCGGCAGTTACGGCTCTCGTGGGGCGTTTATCCAGTGTTGGCAAACGTCGTCAACTCAACGGACGAACTGTTTTCTACCGCCGTTGACTGCGCCGTGGGTACAGGGCTTGTGCAAAACGGAGATGTAATCGTGGTTACCGCAGGTGTGCCGCTGGGTATTTCCGGCACCACAAACATGCTCAAGGTTCACCTGATTGGCGATGTGCTCTGCAAGGGCAAGGGTATTGGCACGCGCAGTGTAATGGGCGCGGTCTGCCGCGTGATTGATAAGCGCGGTGCAGAAGCTTTTGGCCGTGGCGACATCATTGTTGCTGAGGAAATAAACGATACGCTTCTGCCGCTGATTCCGCTTGCCGGCGGACTTGTGCTTGAGGGCGCGGACCGCGATGGTCAGGCAGAAACGCTTGCCAAGGCGTTGGAACTGCCCGTTATCATCGAAGCGGAGGGTGCGATTCAACAGCTCAAATCCGGAACGATGGTTACAGTTGACGCGGCAAAAGGCGCGGTGCGGGTGCACTAAGCAATTCACAAATTATGAATGAAAGTCAAGCAATCGAATATTTGCATAGTCTTTGCGCCTTTGGCATGCGTCCGGGCTTGGAACGTATGCGTGCACTTTGTGCTCTGCTTGGTCATCCTCAAGAGAAACTCCGCTTTGTGCACATTGCCGGGACAAACGGCAAGGGCAGCACCTGCGTCATGCTGGAGAGCATACTGCGTGCGGCGGGATACAGGACCGGGCTGTTCATCTCGCCATATGTGTATGATTTTTGCGAGCGCATCCAGATCAATGGCGCGCCCGTTGCGGGCGAGACGCTTGCCGCCGCTGTTTCCCGTGTGCGCGGAGCAATCTCGCAAATGGAACCGGAGTTATTGCCCGTTACCGAGTTTGAAGCGCTCACAGCAACCGCGTTCCTCATCTATGCACAAGCGGGCTGCGACATTGTTGTGCTGGAAACCGGGCTTGGCGGGCGGCTGGATTCTACGAATATGATCCCGACGCCGCTCGTTAGTGTGATAACCAGCATCTCGTTTGACCACACGGCCATTTTGGGTGAGAGCTTGGTGCAGATTGCCCGCGAAAAGTGCGGAATCTTTAAGGGCGGTGCGGCGGTCGTTTATCCGGAGCAAGCACCGGAAGCGTTGCGGACAATACACGAATGCGCCAAAAATACGAATACGCGGCTGTTTTTCCCGGATTTGGGAAGCATAAAGGACATGAAATCCTCGTGGTATGGTACAGATTTTTTGTATCATCATGGTGGAACATATGCTTATCGGGTTCCTTTGCTGGGTGGGCATATGATCAAAAATGCAGCAGTGGTGCTGACAACCGTGGAGCGGCTGCGAGAATTGGGATTTCATATAACACACGCTAATGTCTTTTATGGTATGCGCACGGCCAAAATTCCCGCACGTATGGAAGTGCGCACCGTGGAAGATGTCGTTACGCTGACCGACGGAGGACACAATCCTGGCTGTGGTACGGCACTGGCAGAAGTGCTCCAAAAGCATTTTGCGGGTTGGCATATTGAGTCGGTTTGCGGCATGATGGCGGACAAGGACGCAGCGGGGTACCTTGCGGCAATTGCGGCCCATATCAACCGCATGACGGCGGTTACACTGCCGCCGCCAAGAGGGGAATCCGCACAGACGCTTGCGCGGAAAGCCCGTTCTGTTGGCATCGACTGCGATTTTGAAGAAAGTCCGCAAAAAGCTTACCATGCGGCGCTCCAACGTCTGCGAGACAAGGAAAACGCAATGCTTTTGGTGTGCGGATCGTTTGTGCTGGCGGGAGAGGTTAGATTAGTCGCAGGCTAGAGATATAAATTGTAAGCGAGGTATCAAATGCCTGACCAATTTTCCCGTACACGTTTGCTCATCGGCGGCGATGGGCATGAAAAGCTGCAGTCGGCTCACGTAATCGTCTTTGGTATTGGTGGTGTGGGCGGCTATGCCGTTGAGGCTCTTGCCCGTGCAGGTGTGGGCGCGCTCTCGCTTGTGGACGACGACAAAATCTGCATGACAAATCTTAACCGCCAGCTGCATGCGCTGCGCACAACGGTGGGGCAATATAAAGTAGAGGTGGCTTGTGAGCGCATCCTGCAAATCAATCCGCATTGTGCCGTGACTGTACACAAAACGTTCTTTCTGCCGGAAACCGAGCACGAATTTGATTTTGCGCAGTACGACTATGTGCTTGATGCAATTGATACCGTTTCGGGCAAAATTGTGCTGGTGCAAAAGGCTCAGGAGACAGGTACGCCCATTCTCTCTTGTATGGGAGCCGGTAACAAGCTGGACGCGTCCGCCTTCCGCGTTGCGGATATCTATGGAACCAGTGTGTGCCCATTGGCGCGTGTCATGCGGCGGGAGTTGAAAGCGCGCGGTGTGAAGGCTCTGCGTGTGGTATACTCGGTTGAACCGCCGCTGGAGCCATACAAGGATGAGACCTATTCGTGCCGAGGGAACTGCATTTGTCCGTCCGGTACGCAGCGTAACTGCGATATCCGGCGGCAGATTCCGGGCAGCATATCGTTTGTGCCTGCGGCGGCAGGCTTGGTCTGCGCGGGTGAAATTGTAAAGGGCCTGCTTGAAAAATAGCTTTCGCGCATAAAATATGCTTGCCATTGGCGCAAAAATGTGCTAAACTCTACGCATTATAATTTTGAGTGAGGTTTGCCGTGAAAAAAGCGCTTAAAATTATCGGCATTGTTGCCGCAATTATTTTTGTTCTGCTAACCATCGTCGTCGTCAGGGGTTGGTAATTTCATGATTGGAGATTGATATGGCAGAGACAAAGCATCCGATTATCACATGCATTTTGCTTATACTGTTGGTGGCGACTGTTGTTGCCGCGAGTTTTTTGGTATGGTTTTTGCGCAACGAAAATCACCGTGAACAAAGCGCTGTCACTGCAAATGACTATAGCCGTGTGTTGCAGCAAAACATCACCGGCAGCCCGCGTGTGGTTGACATCGCCATGCTGTGCGCCCATGATGCGTTCAGCAACGAAATTACATCTAAAAGCGCACTGGATCCAAGTAATGACAATAAAATCTTGGAAAATCCAGTAGTCAGAGCGCTGGGCGGCGGAATTTTCGCGCGGCAGTCTAAAACGCAAAAAAGCAACGCTTATGACCTTGCGCGGCATGGTGTACGTTATTTTGATGTGCGCGTCTGTTGGGACGGTACACAGTGGCAGAACATGCACTCCTTTATCTCGGCGCCGTTTGAGAAAAATTTGCGTCATCTTTTGCGTTTCCTGCAAGAGAACCCCGGCGAATTGCTTGTGGCGGATATTCAGCATCATAACACCGGCGGCCGCACAAGCCGGGACTTACTGGACTTTATTGGCACAATCAAAGAGAACGGCATGTCGCTTTGGGATTATGTCCGCTTTGACCCGTATACGGTGCCTTTGGGAGCGCTTAACTGGCAGAAGGCTACTCAAGGTGGCGCCGGCGTTGTGGTTCTTATCAAAACGCCGCAAACGCCCGGCTGCAAATACTACGAATATACAGACCGCACTGTCCGCGCGGTTTGGCACCACAAGCCGGATATTGATTCCGTGATTTTAGGCATTGAGGATGAGTACGCGTACCTTACGCAAAATTTTGCGCGGTATAAGGACGCTTTCCGTAACAACCAGGCGCAAACCACGCCGCCGCTTGATTTAGGCGCTATCCCTTACTGGAGCCTTTTGCGTGAGGCAGAAACGAGCAACAATGTGGTGCTGGCTCACCCGGATTTTGATAAGTGGTTGCAGGTTATGCCCGTTGTTTGGCTTAACAATAGCGACACGATGACGGATGGCTTTAACGACCGCATCATGGAACGCCTTAACGCATTTAATAGAAGGCTGCAGTAAGATGAACCACATCCCTTACCAATCCCGCCAAGGATACCATAAAGAGCCGTTTGGCGCTGTGCAGGCCGGCACAGCGCTTGTGCTCCGTATTGTAGTCCCGCGTGAGTGGGGCTGCAGTGGGGTACAGTTGATGGTTGGCACAGACAGTAAGGTGCCAACCGCGTACCCAATGGTGTGGGAGCGCATGGAGGGCGCAAATGAAGAGTGGTGGCGCGTATCTTTGCAGATTGATGCTCCGGGGCTTTATTGGTACCGCTTCTCCTGCAGTTTGGCGCAAGGCGTGTGGTCAATCGGTGCAGGGGAGGGGGGGCTTGGCGTTTGGGGGAGCAAAACCGGCTTTCCGCTCACGGTTTACTGTGAGAACTACGCTGCCCCAAATTGGCTGAAAGGCGGGGTGCTGTACCAGATTTTCCCGGATCGGTTTTATGGCAGCGGCAAGCCGAAATCGGGCGTACCGGACGACCGCATTTTGCGTGTGGATTGGGGCGGTGAACCCTTGGCCGAGCCAATCCGCAAGCCAAACCGGCCGGAGTCATACGACTTCTTTGGCGGGGATTTGGCCGGCATTACGCAAAAATTGCCCTATCTCCGGTCACTTGGCGTGACTTGCCTATACTTGAACCCCATTTTTGAAGCAAACAGCAATCACCGTTATGATACGGCCGATTACACAAAAATCGACCCGCTTTTGGGAACCAAGGATGATTTTTGCGCACTGTGCCGAACAGCAAAGGAGCACGACATTGCGGTCGTTTTGGACGGCGTATTTAGCCACACCGGCGCGGATAGCGTCTACTTCAACCGCTCCGGGCGTTATGGTGTGGGTGGCGCGTATCGGGACGGCGAAAGCCCCTGCCGGGCATGGTATAAATTCGATGAATATCCGCACAAATACCGCTCCTGGTGGGGGGTGGATATTCTGCCGGAGCTGCAGGAAGACGATCCGGGATACCTGAGTTTTGTTGCCGGTGAGGAGGGCATTGCGCGGCGCTGGTTGCGTGCGGGCGCAAGCGGCTGGCGGCTGGATGTTGCCGACGAGCTGCCTGATTGCTTCCTTGACGCGTTTGCTGCGGCGGTCAAGGCGGAGAAGCCTGACAGCTACGTGCTCGGTGAAGTATGGGAGGACGCGAGCGATAAAATCAGTTACGGCGAGCGGCGGCGCTATTTGCAGGGCAGGCAGTTAGACAGCGTGATGAACTATCCGCTTGCGGATGCGATACTCGGCTTTGTGCAAGGCGGAGATGCACGCATTCTTGCCGAAACAATAGAAACCTTGCAGGAGCACTATCCGCCGCGCGCTCTGCATTTTGCCATGAACCATATCGGCACACACGACACAATACGCGCCCTAACCCTGCTGGGCAGTGCGCAGCTCGTTGGGCGCAAAGCGGTGCCGCTTACGCCGGAGCAAAAGCAAACAGCCATTGCCCGGCTCAAAATTGCCGCGGTTCTGCAATATACTATGCCGGGCGTCCCATGCGTTTATTACGGTGATGAAGCCGGCTTGGAGGGTGGGTGCGACCCATATAACCGTGCATGTTTCCCGTGGGGGAATGAGGATGCCGAAATTCAGGCACACTACCAAATACTGGGCAAACTGCGCCGGGAGCATGGGCTTTTTGCAAATGCGCCTTGCCGCATACTCCATGCGAACGGCTCTGTTATTTCGTTTGAACGTGTCGGCACAGATGAAACCCTGTGCGTTACCATTAAAGCAGGAGAAGCTCCCGGCTTCGAAATATCATTTGCCGCACAATAAGTCGTGTATCTTAAAATAAACTCGCAAAGGGTGTGACGACTATGAAGGACCCAAATAAAACTCGTCAAGAATATCGCACAGCTCGTCAGGAATCAATCCGGCGCACTTTGCGTACGGTAATGGCATTCGTGGTGTTTATTGGGCTTGTTGCGGGCATAGCGGTATTTTATTATTGGCGGCACACTGGCCCAAAAATTCCAGAGAATACAAGCGCTTCTGAGAGCACTACGCCCTCGCCTGAGGCGCAAAAGTTGGGCAGCGCAGTGTTTTTTGTGTACTTGAAAAGTGAGCAGTCTGATGCGCGCGCGGCGGCGCTTGTGCGTGTTGATGCGGATACGCTTGCGGCGGAGGTCCGTGTTCTGAGCCAAGAGCAGGTTGATACACTCGCAAAGAATGGCGGGGTTTCTTCACCCGCGCAGTGCGGGAACAGTTTGCAAAGTGAGCTTGGCGTCAAAGCTGACCGCTCCGTTTTGGTGAGCGAAAGGGCGTTCAAGGAAATCGTCAACACGCTTGGCGGACTTGAAGTCACGATGCCTGAGCAGATGGAATTTATATGGGACGGCACAAAGCGCACCCTGCTCAAGGGCAAAAATCTTCTGCGCGGAGAAAACTTATTGCGTTTCCTGCAATGGTCCACACAACAAGGGGATAAGAAAACACAGGGTGATATACTCTGTGGGCTGCTGGCACTGGGGCTAAGCGAGCGGAGCCATGCTAAGGGCGAGATCTTGTTCACGTCGCTGATCAACTCGGTACAGAGTGATATTTCGGCAATGGATTATATCAACGCGGCGGCAGCGCTGGACGCCATTGCCACTCAAGGGATTACACCAAAGGTTGTTGAGTAAAAGGAACTGACATGCAAAAAACAAAGCGTATAACCGCATTGATATTATTGGTGGGCATGCTTGCCGCATTCACTGCGTGTTCGCAAATTGATGGCGCTGTAGACTGGTTCCAAAGTATACGGGAGCAAATTCTGTCCCTTATGCCGCAAAGCGTGGATTGGGATACTCTGCCGAGTGAGCCTGTGCCAAACAGCGCTGAATCCATCAACAAAGATGTTCAAGTGCCGCCAAGCAGGCATTATTATGCACGTCTTACGGCGCGTCAGCAGCACGCATATATTGCTTTATTGCGGCAAATGCCGGATTTTCCCAAGCGCATTGAAATTCCGCCGATGAATGGCGATTCTCTTGCTGCTGTGGTGGAGGCATACAGCTACGATAACCCCGCACAATTTAATTTGGGCGAGAGCTACACCCTGATTACACAGGGGGCAAAGAGCTACTTTCAGCCGGAATATCGCTTCGATAAGGAAAATTATGCCATATCGCAGCAAAAAATGCAGCGCGAGATTGAAAAGGCTGTCAAGACGATGCCGGCAAATGGCAGTGATTATGAAAAAGAGCTTACTGTGCATAATTTTTTGGTGAACCGGATTGTTTATCAAAACCATGCGCTTGCCTATGAGGCCACAGCTTATGGGGCTTTGGTGCTTGGCAAGGCGGCATGCGAGGGTTACTCGCGCGCGGCAAAGCTGCTGCTGGAGGCGCTTGGTGTGGAAACGGTACTCACCACGGGTAACGCGACCAACAACGCCGGCAAAACAGAGGCGCATATGTGGAACACAGTCAAGGTGGATGGTGCATGGTATCAGTTGGATGTGACTTGGGATGATCCCGGTGAAACGAACAATGACGGCTGGCGGTATGATTATTTTAATGTAACGGACAAAGAAATAAGCGGCACACACAAGCTGAACGGCTTCATTCCCTGCACAAGCACAAAAGCCAATTACTTCCGCAAGGAGGGGCTGTATTTTGAAAACTACAATGCCGCTGCCAAGAGCGCGATATCTGCAGCGCTGGGCCGTAATGTTAAGATTGGGGTTTATCAGCTGGACTTGCGCTTTGCCGGCAGCGCTGTCCTTGCCGAAGCGCAGGAAAAGCTGACCAACTCAAATAATGGTGAGATATACCGCATGCTAAAAACCGCTTCAATTAACGCAAAAGAGCCAATAGTTACTAACGAGATACGCTATTATGTCAACGAGGAATTAAATACAATCCGCTTTTTGGTAGGGTTGGCATGAAAAATAAAATGAAGAAAGGATGCGGGGAAAAGCGCAAAATTTTAATAACTTTTCGTGCGCGGACTCTCTCTCATGGTGCATAAAAGGATATAATAAGCTTTGGCGGCTTGACATCAGCCTTGCCGTTGCGGTATACTACATACTGTATCTTTGTATAGTTAAGAGGAGAGATTCGTTTTGAAAAAATTTCGCCGTATATTGGGCATTGTCCTGTTGACCATGATGTTTACCGCAATCCTTTCACCGGTTGCAAGTGCGGCGGGCAACTTGAGTGTGCGCCTTGCTCCAAACAAGAATTCCGTTGCTCCCGGTGAAGCGTTTAACATAAACGTGAATATGGTTGGAGTGAACGCCGTTGGCGGAGTCGCTGCAGCAGAAATTGACCTTTCATTTGATAGCGCCCGTTTCAGCTTCGAGGGTGCCGCCATTGGCGGCGGGAAGCCATCGTCAGATTTGACTACCAATATCTCTGGCGGAAAGCTTCTCATACTTTACTATGATGGCACTGCCGGCAGTAATTACTATAAAGCCGACGCGACGCTTGCCACCTTGACGTTTAAGGTCAAAGCTGCCGCAGCAACAGGCGCGGCAAGCTTTTCTGCGGCTGTGCGCGGCGGTGAAGGTACTTTTGTTGACGGAAAACTTGCTCCTGTTACGAGCGTTACTTTTTCCGGCGCAACCATCACCGTTAAAAACAAGCCGTCCGCTAATAATAACTTAAAGAGTCTCAGTATTGGTAATGCCACGCTAAAGCCCTCGTTTAACGCCGGCACCACTAGCTACACCGCTGACGTTGGATTTGACGTTGAACGGCTCGTCGTCAACGCGATTGGTGCGGACAGCGGCGCCAAAATCACTTACAGCAACCCGGCGCTCAAGGCGGGCGGCACAACAAAGTCGACGGTTACGGTAACTGCGGCAAGCGGCGCAAAAAAGGTGTATACAATCACCGTAACCCGTGCGGAGGACCCGGACGCTACAACTGAGCCGAAGAGCAAAGAGAATACCTTGTTGCTCCTAAAGGTAGACGGCGGGGAACTTTCGCCGGTCTTTGCGCCGGAAATTCTTGAATACCTTGTGCAGCTGCCATTGGGAACACAGAAAGCAGTAATCACCGCTACACCAAAGGAAAGCAAAGCCAAGATTGATATCACCGGTGCGGATAATCTGAAGCTTGGCGCAAACCTTGCCGTCGTCAAGGTGACTGCTGATGACGGCAGTGTCCGTGAATACAAAATCACATTAAACGTTGGTGCGGATATTACCACGGCGCCAACCACAGGCCGTGAGATTACGTTTCCCACGACCTCTTATCAGCCGCCCGTGGAACCGGCGCCAACGGCGAGTATTGCTTGGTGGTGGCTTGTGGTTGTCTTTTTAGGCGGACTTGTGGGCGGTGTGTTGCTTGAGCACTTTGTGTTGCCTGCGCTGGATAAAAAACGCCAATTCTAGTAGCTAACCATACGACATTATGTGTAATTCATTACTTCCTATGTTACGCAATCAGAAAGGTTTGGCATGCTGCAATTTGAAGAACTTAAACTCGCTCTGCTGGAGCATAAACCCAAGCTTGTTCATCTGCGTGAGGCGCTTGCGCTTAATGAGGCGCATAACGAAATCGCGCAGTTGGAGGAGCAGAGCGCCCGATCCGGCTTTTGGGATGACATGAACAATTCCAAGCTCATCCTGCAAAGGATAGCGCGCCTAAAGGGAAAAATCGCTGATTATGAATCGCTGTCCTCGGCGTTCGAGGATGCGCTTGTTATGCTTGAACTTGCGGATGAAGAGGAAGACAAATCTCTGCTGGAGGAATGCATACGGACCAACCAGTCTGTTATCGACCGCCTTGACGCAATGACGCTATCAACCTTGCTTTCCGGGGAATACGACGCGCAGAACGCGATCCTCACATTTCATGCGGGCGCCGGCGGCACAGAGGCGCAGGACTGGAACGCTATGCTTGTGCGCATGTATCAGCACTGGGGAGAGAAAAACGGCTTTAGTGTCAAGGTGATTGACTTTTTGGACGGCGAAGAGGCGGGATTTAAATCCTGTGTGCTGGAGATAACCGGGGAGAATGCCTATGGTTACCTCAAGGGTGAGAACGGAGTACACCGACTTGTGCGCTGCTCTCCGTTTGACGGCTCCGGGCGGCGGCACACGTCATTTGCGTCTTTGGAGGTAATGCCGGAGATTGATGACACCATTGAGGTGGAAATTAACCCGGACGATTTGCAAATTGACTATTACCGCGCCAGTGGCGCCGGCGGGCAAAAGGTCAACAAAACGTCCTCGGCAGTGCGCCTGACGCACTTACCTACGGGCCTTGTGGTGTCCTGTCAGGTGGAGCGCAGCCAGCATCAGAACCGCGATGTCTGTATGAAGATGCTTAAGTCAAAGCTCGTGCAAATCAAAGAAAAAGAGCACCTTGAGAAGATTGAGGACATCAAAGGCGTGAAGATGGAAATCGGTTGGGGGAGCCAAATCCGTTCATACGTTTTTATGCCGTACCAGCTTGCAAAGGATCACCGTACCGGCTTTGAGAACGGCAACATTCAGGCGGTCATGGATGGCGACCTGAACGGGTTTATCAATGCGTACCTTAAACAGCAGTCGGTGCGGAGCGCATGAAGATCATTGATATAACCCGCGAATTGTTTTCCGCGCCAATCTATCCGGACGATATTATCCCCGTAATGGAGCGCACAAAACATATCTCCGCAGAATGTTGCTGCAACTATTCGCAAATGCTGTTGGGAGCGCACTCCGGCACACACGCGGATGCGCCGCTGCATTTTATTGAAGGCGGAGCGGACGTATCCACATTGCCAAACAACGCGCTGATTGGCGAATGTCAGGTTGTCGAGACCCCGCCCGGCGTACTTACGGCTGATTATGTGGAACACTGCTTCCCGCCCAAGTGCGAACGGTTGCTGATTAAATGTGCAGGTACGGAGGATCAGCACTGCTGCCTTAGCACAGACGCGGCGGAGCAGCTTGCTGAGTGGGGCGTAAGATTAATTGGCACAGATGCGCCGTCCATTGCGCCAAGCGGCAACGAGCGTAAGCCGCATGTGGCGTTGCTGCGCCACGGCATAGTTATTCTTGAGAATCTTGACCTTTCGCAGGTCAGGCCGGGGCGGTATTTTCTTATTGCTGCGCCGCTTAAACTGGAAGGGGCGGAAGCGGCTCCCGCCAGAGTCTTTCTGCTGACGGACTATATCTTTTGGACGGGAACATAACACTAAGTCACTACAAGGCATAAAATATTAGAAAGGAGATGACCGGCAATGCATATATTCCCAAAATCATTCCATCAAAAAATGCTTGCGCGGCGGGTCGGCAAAGGTTTTCAGCCGCTAAAGCGCGCGTTTGATATTTTGGCAGCATCGCTGGGGCTTCTTTTTGGTGGCTGGCTTATGGCAATCATTGCTTTGCTGATATTTATTGAAGACAGGTCGCCCGTGCTTTTCCGTCAGGAGCGTGTTGGCGCGGGGGAAAAAAACTTCACGCTCTATAAATTCCGTTCCATGCGCCGCGATGCGCCAAATGTTGCCTCAAAAGATTTGAAAGATCCGCAAAAATATCTGTTGCGTGTCGGCAAAATCCTACGCAAAACCAGCTTGGATGAGTTGCCGCAGCTTTTCAATATCATCAAAGGCGATATGAGTTTCATCGGTCCCCGCCCGCTTATCCCTGCCGAAACCGAAATCCGCAGTCTGCGGCGGCAATATGGCGTCTATACCGTACGCCCCGGCGTGACCGGTTGGGCGCAGGTTAACGGGCGTGATAAGCTGCCAATCAAGCACAAGGCCATGCTGGATAAATTCTACATAGACCATATGGGTCTGTACCTTGATTTACGTATAATCAAGCGTACAGTGTTTTATATTTTTGAGCGACGCGGAATTTCGTACTAATACTTGATTTTGGCGATATAAAGTGCTATAATGCATATTAGCAAGAGAATTGGCTGTCACAATGGAGAGGCGGCGGCGTGTTGGGTATTTCCAGACGTAAATCTGCGGAGCAATCCGCTCAATAATAAGGAGTTGAAAAGTATGAAAGCACAGGAAGCTGTCCGGGACTTTCCTTCGTCCCTGCGTGAGTGCGCAAACTTTGCCAAAAAGGGAATTGAACACATCTGCAAAAAAATTGGCGGCAGGGCGTGTGGCAGTTCTGAGGAACGCAAGGCGCAGGAATATATGGCGGAGCAAATGGGCAAATACGCCGACGAAGTAAAACTTGAGGACTTTAAGGTTGCGCCGTATGCCTTTATGGGCTGGATTTTGGTGGACGTGGTGCTGGTCAGCGCGGCCGCTTTGTTGTATCTAATCAATCTGCCTGTGCTAAAAATCCTTTCGCTGGCATTGGTTACCGTGGCAATTTTAATCGTTATCATAGAGTTTCTGTTCTATAAGCGTTTTCTGGACGTTGTATTCCCCAAAAAGACAAGCTGCAACGTCATTGGCAGACGCAAGCCGGAGGGTGAGATTAAGCAGCGTATTGTTTTCAGTGGTCATGCGGACAGCGCAATGGAGTGGCGCTTCACATACTGGGGCGGACCAAAGCTTCTCATCTCGTCCATAGCTGTCAGCTTTGTGGGCTTTGTCATTAACCTTCTCGTCAGCGCGCTGTTGGCAATTAGTGAATATACCACTCAATTTATCAGCACCGGCGTGTCTGACGTGTTAATTTGGGTGCTCATCGGCTGGATTCCGATTTATCTGTTCTGCTCGCTTTTCTGCCGCTGGGGCTGGTATGTGCAGGGCGCGAACGATAACCTGACCGGTTGCTACGGCTCAATCGCGGTGCTGAAATTTTTGGCGGATAACAACATCCGCTTTGAAAACACCGAGGTTGTTGCTGTTACGACCGGCGGCGAGGAAGCAGGTCTTCGTGGAGCAAAAGCTTACTGTGAAGCTCACCGCAGTGAAGATTTAGCAGTCGACACACTCTTTATTGGACTTGAAACCCTGCGCGATTACGAACATATGGCAATCTACAAGCGCGACATGACTGGAACCGTGGCGAACAGCCAAATCGCGTGCGCGATAGTCAAAAAAGGCTCAGAACTTGTCGGACTTGACCTAAAATATGAAAGCGTGTTTTTCGGTTCTTCGGACGCAGCGGCAGTCAGTCAGTCGGGTATTCATGCCACAACCTTGGCAAGCATGGATCCTGCGCCGGCGCGCTACTACCACACGCGCCTTGATACTTGGGACAACTTGGACTTCCGCACATTGGAGAAGGGCATTGAGGTTGCCATCCAGACGGCGTTTGTGTTTGACGAAGTCGGTCTGAATATGCCAGAATAAATATATGAAACAGGGGAGGGGGAGCGCTTGAAAGTTCTTTCCTTTTTCCACTTAAGGAGAGATCAATGCGGGCTGTGATTCAGCGTGTAACTGCGTCGAGCGTTAGTGTTGATGGCGTAGTTGTTGGTGCAATTGGTGTAGGGTTGAATATATTCCTCTGCGCAATGCAGGGCGATACCGAACGTCATGCGCAAATTCTTGCTGAGAAAATCACAAAGCTGCGCATTTTTGCTGACGAAAACGGCAAAATGAACCGCTCTGTCAGCGATATTGGCGGCGCAATCTTGCTGATTTCGCAATTCACGCTGGCGGCGGATATCCGAAAGGGCAACCGGCCAAGCTTTGCTGCCGCCGCGGACCCGCAGAGAGCTAACGCTCTTTATGAGCGCTTTGCTGATTTATTCCGCAAAATGGGTGTGTCGCAAGTTGAAACTGGCGTTTTTGGTGCGGATATGCATGTGGAGATCCAGAACGATGGCCCCGTGACGATCATTTTAGACACATGTGATTGGCCGGTGGGAGAGAGGTGAGCGCGGTGGTGTTGCCGGAAAAGGTGAATCTCCGTGTGGCAGTAAATGGCGCGGCAATGTTTGAGTACCTGACCATTGGCAGAATGAACGGGCATACCTTGCGCGTTTTACAGGTGGAGAACCGCACGCTGGATTTCCACACACACGAGACTTCGGATGAGTTATTTTATGTGATGGAAGGCGCGTTTTCGATTGAGTTTGAAGAGGGCGCCGTATCGTTAAATGCGGGCGATATGCTGATCATACCTAAGGGTATACGGCATAGACCGGTTGTGACAGAATGCGTCAAGTGTTTATTGATTGAGTTGGACGGCACGCTGGATGCGGGAAATACCGGCGGCGGAATTGTCACCTAAATGTAAAGGTGTTAGACTTTACAGGAACACGAAGACTTTTTGTTGTATCATGGTGAAAATAATCATTCAAAGCGGAGAAAATATGACAATCCAAATGATCCCTACCGGCATTTTGCGAGCAAACAGCTACTTGTTGACAGAGGGCAGCGACGCCGTTATCATCGACTGCGGCGCGGCGGAGTCCGCCATACTCAGCGCGTTGGAGAATCTGAAACTCCATGCAATCCTCCTCACGCATGGTCATTGGGATCACATCCTTGGCGTGGCGGAGATAAAAGCGCTCACGGGTGCGCAGGTGGCAATCCACCAATTGGACGCACCGCGCCTGTTGCGTTCGTCGCTCAGTGGCGCAGATAACATGGACTGTAATCAAACGCCGCTGGATGCGGATATCCTGTTGCAAGAGGGAGAAACACTCACTTTTGGCAACATTACACTCCAGGTGTTGCATACGCCTGGTCATACTCAGGGCGGTGTGTGTTATTTGCATGGGGCAAGCCGTTCGCTGTTCACAGGCGATACACTGTTCTGCGGCGACTGTGGGCGCACGGATTTGCCCGGTGGCGATTGGAACGCTATGAAAGCAACGCTCCGCAGACTGCGCGAGTTGCCAGGGAATTACGACGTCTATCCAGGGCACGAGCAGGAAACAACGCTTGAGCGTGAACGGGCTGACAATCAATATTTGCAGTGTTGAAATGCTCCAAATTACCTAAGATACTGACTATATAAAGTTACAAGATTATCTACACAAATGAAAAGTTAGAGCAAATGGAAAGAAAAAAGCGGACGGCTGATTGTAGCCGTCCGCAACAAAAAATTGCCGCCATAATAAAATCCTTTCTTTAGTTTCATAATGATTGCAGCCATGCCATTAGGCGTTACTCCCGGACGTGTCAATCGGTTTCCTTCTCTAACAAAGTATTTGCTGTCGCCGTCACAGGGATGTTGAGACACAAAAAGTGTCAGGACACACTAACCGCTGAACGCCGTTTCGCCAACTGCCTTCTGGACTTAGCCGCTGCTGACCATTTCTCGATCTCCAGTATCAGCGTGGGCAAAAGCGACAGTCCCAGCACCGCCAGCCATTGGTTCAGGTTGAGCGGCACAGTACCAAAAACTCCACAGAGCGGCGCGAACATAACCACGGCCAGTTGCAGCCCTACGCACAACAGATTGGCAAAATTCATGCGTGAGTTGGAGAACGGCCCGATTGCAAGCAGCGAACGCTCAGAACGCATGTTGTTTGCGTGGGCGATTTCTACCAAACTCAAAACAGTAAACGCCATTGTACGTCCAAGCACAAGGTTTTCTCCGCCGCCCAGCACCAGCCTCCCCAGCACAAACGCCAGCAGCGTCACCGCTCCCATAAAAAAGCCTTCCAGCGCCATATGCAACCCCAGTGCGCCGTTAAAAAAGTTTTGGTCAACAGGCTTTG
>JAIRYC010000102.1 GCA_031267965.1 Oscillospiraceae bacterium
CACATCGTGGCTCACCGGGTACGCCAGAAAATCAAATGTGCCCAAGCTATGCCACGCACTGATGGTACAATCATTCACATACTTGTACTTCTCGATGATTTGCACCCCGCGCCGCGCAATGAGAACCTTCTATTCGGAGTACGTTCAGCACTGCATGAAGTTTTATGCAAGACACCCAAACCCCAAGTTCAAAAGCAGTGCCGACAAGCTGAACTGGAACGCCTGTGAAGCCGCCCTCAAGGGTTTCACCGCGCAGGAGCAGGACATCTTGCTCAACGTGTACACTGAAGGAGATACCATTCCCAATAATGTTTATAAGGTTTCCATTGAAAATAGTGTAGCGCAGAACACCGTATTGCTATCTTGATGGGCGATATGGCGCACGCCCCAACGACGCGCCGGAAAATATGTTTCGCATTTTTTGCGGAATTAGCCACAAAAGCAATTTAAGTAACCACTATGCCGGCGCGGGGGCGGCAAAACGCTGAACGCCCGACCGAATAGCAGCAGAAAGGAAATCACTGGCATGCGTGAATTTAATAACGGAATATATGAAGTGTCTCGTGCTTGACGTAAAAGGCGGCAAAGCACTTATCGTAATCAAAAACTGTGAAATCCGACCGTTTGTTATCGCAAGCGGATATAGCCCCGACAAAACCGAGTGGGACAGCGGGAAATATTTTAGCAATTTTTCAGAAGCCGCCTATTATTGGAACTGTGAGGAGGTTGCATAACATAATGGTAGGGCACCGGTTCCCAGAAGGGACAGATTTTTCCAAAGTGCCGCGTCAGGAAATCCATGAGATGGAAACCTGACTGAATGATTGTCCAAGAAAGATTTTAGGCTGAGCTTTGGATGATGTGTTGTTTTGGGAGGCAGTGCGGCAAATTCAAAAGGCAGCTTAGAGAGAGGGGGATCATAAGGATGACACGTACATACCACGGTTTTTCAGGCAAAGGCTACCATGCTTAACGTTTTATGGTTAACTATGATGATTGTTTAACCTTTCAGTTGAAATATATCACGCCGCCGGTTTTCTTCTACTTATCTATCTGATTTTTCAACCTGTTTTTGGGCTTCAGAGTATTGCGATTTGCGTGGGTTTGTGGTATACTGATAAAAACAGGGCGATGGGTTGCCATGTTGAGTTAAGCCACGCTAAACTTGGACGCATCTTTTTCATCAAACCCTTCCACGCCGGTTTGACCGGCGGCAAGGACGCGCATATAATAGTATTGATAAATATTTTATGTTGCTGTCCCGCACCGCTTATTTTTCACAGAAAAAAGTAAGCAAGGAAAAGCGAATGAGGTTGTCTGGTATCAAACAAGCTTGCATATCAAACGGACTCATACGCCGCTCGCTTCTTGAAGGTGAGCAAAAAAGCTAAGTATAGAAGGATGTGAGCACATGGACGACAGTTACCGAAGTCGGCGTTGCGGCAACGCGCAAAATCTGTTTGGACAGACGGCTAAACTACCGGGCCGGTCGTTCTTTGTGCGTAATCGCAACTGAACTTAATCCGCCTATGTTCCAAAAGCCGCCTGTGGAGATCCCCGGGCGGCTTTTACGTGTTTCTGTACCGATTTCGTCCACTCACTTTCTTTACAGGAGAAAAGAAAGTAAGCAAAGACAAGCAAATGTGTTGCTCCAGACAACGCAGCATGAAAGCAATTTAGAAAGGACGAACGCTATGAAATTTACGAACAAAAATAACCATGCGCGCATTCTGCAAAAGGAGAGCGAAGCGCGTCTCCGTCGGTTCGCGGCGCTGGACGAAACAACCCTGCTTACAGAATTTGAATCCGCCCGCATGGGCCTTTCCGACGAAGCGGCCGAGGAAAAGCTTGATGAATTTGGCAGCAACGTTATTACTGCCGGAAACAAAAACACAACCCTTCACCGCTTGCGCGAATCCACCATCAACCCATTTAACACCGTGTTGCTGGTGATTGCTGCCATCTCGGTTTTTACGGATGTTATTGCTTCTGACGCCGCTGACTGGCTGACCGTAATTATCATTGTTTCGCTGGTTGCTATTTCCAGCGCGGTGGCGTTTATCCAGAGCCAAAAGTCCAGCGCGGCGGCGGCAACGCTCTCGGAGATGATTGAAAACCGTACCGACGTTTGGCGCGGCGGCAAGCTTATTGATATCCCCATTGACGAGGTTGTGCCCGGCGACATCATCCGCCTTTCCGCGGGCGATATCCTTCCGGCCGACGTGCGTTTTTTAACGGCGAAAGACGCGTTTATCGCACAGGCGGCATTGACCGGTGAATCTGCGCCTGTTGAAAAGTTTGCAAACCTACGCAATGAGTCCAATTCCGCGCCGACCGATTTATCCAACATTGGCTTCATGGGTTCCAATATGGTATCCGGCAGTGCGCTTGTCGTCGCCCTCGCCACGGGCGACGACACCTATTTCGGCGCAATGGCGCAGTCCCTTTCTGGCGACAAAGCAAAAAACGCCTTCGAGCGTGGTGTGGATTCAGTCAGCCGCCTGCTGATCCGTATGATGCTGGTGATGGTACCCGTCGTCCTGCTGATTAACGGTTTTGCCAAGCAGGACTGGCCTGGGGCGCTGATGTTTGCCATCAGCGTTGCGGTTGGCTTGACGCCGGAAATGCTCCCAGTCATCATGACGTCCACGCTGGCCTGGGGCGCTGTAGCAATGTCTAAGCACAAGGTTATTGTCAAAACGCTGGGCGCTATCCAAACCTTTGGCGAAATGGATGTCCTTTGCACGGACAAAACCGGCACGCTGACAGAGGACAAAATTGTGCTTGAAAAATACCTCAATCTCCTTGGCGAGGATGATAGCCGGATTTTGCGCCACGCATACCGCAACAGCTACTTCCAGACCGGGCTGAAAAACCTGATTGACCTCGCGATTATCAACCGGGCCCGGACCAACGGCATGGAAGAAGCCCTTTCGGGTCAAAACCGCGTTGATGAGATTCCCTTTGACTTTGCACGCCGCCGCATGAGCGTTGTGCTTGAGGATGGGCAGGGCAAGCGCCAACTCATCACCAAGGGGGCGGTTGAGGAAATTATGAGCATTTGTACAATGGCTGAGCTGCACGGTCAGGCGATTCCTCTTGACGACGAAACCCGCCGCAAAGCACTTGCGGTATATGAAAAATACAACGCTGACGGTTTGCGCATGATCGCCGTTGCGCAGAAAAACAACGTTCCGCCCGAAGGTGCGTTCAGTGTGGCGGATGAGCGCGATATGGTGTTGCTGGGCTTTGTAGGCTTCCTCGACCCGCCAAAGGAGAGCGCCCGCGAGGCTATTGCCGCACTGCGAACCCATGGTGTACGCACGGTCGTTCTGACGGGCGACAGCGAGGGCGTGGCGGCGAAGGTATGCGCAAAGGTGGGCGTGAACACAAAGCGCCTGCTCACCGGGCGCAACGTCGAGCAAATGGATGACACAGCGTTACTTGAGGCGGTTGATACTTGCGACATTTTTGCAAAGCTTTCACCGGCGCAAAAGGAGCGTGTGGTTCGCGCGTTCCAAACCGCGGGGCACACGGTCGGCTATATGGGCGACGGCATTAACGACGCGCCGCCGCTCCATCAGGCGGACGTTGGCATTTCGGTAGATTCCGCCGTGGATATCGCAAAGGAAACAGCGGACATTATTTTGATGGAAAAAGACCTGATGGTGCTGGAACAAGGCGTTATCCGGGGACGCAACACCTTTGGCAACATTGTTAAATACATCAAAATGGCTGCCAGCGGTAACTTCGGCAACATGATTTCGGTTATCTTCGCAAGCATCTTCCTGCCGTTTTTGCCCATGCTACCTATCCAAATCCTCACACAAAACCTGCTGTGCGATTTTTCTCAAATGGGCATACCATTTGATAGTGTGGATAAGGAATATGTCAAGGTTCCGCGCAAGTGGGAAACAAAAAGCATCGCTTCGTTTATGGCGTTCATGGGGCCGCTCAGTTCCATCTTTGATATCCTCTGCTTTGCCATCATGTGGTGGGCCATGAAGGCGAACTCGCTCGAGCTTAGCCGGCTGTTCCAGTGCGGGTGGTTTATCTTCGGAACGCTCTCACAGGTGCTGGTTATCCATATGATCCGCACAGCAAAGCTACCGTTTGTGCAAAGCAGAGCCAGCAAGCCGGTTACGCTCTCAACCGCGCTGATTGCCATTGTTGCGATTGTGATTGGCTTTACGCCGCTTGCCGTTGGATTGGAGATGACAGCGCTGCCGCCGAGCTTCGTGCCTTGGCTGATTGCTTTGCTTGCCGGATACCTCATTTTGGCGCAGCTTGTTAAGAAGGTTTATGTAAAAAAATACAAAGAGTGGCTGTAAAAATTGTAACGTAAAGCCTCCCTCTCTGTGAGAAGGAGGCTTTACAATTGGACAGAAAAGATATATAATTCTTCCATGAAGGGAGCGGGTATCATGAAGTTCAAAATCGACCACAACAACATCAACGTGAGTGATTTGGCGGCAAGTTTAACGTTTTACGAAACAACGCTTGGACTCACCGAACAAAGGCGTATTACCGGCGAAGGGTTTACGATAGTGTTCCTCAAAAACGCCGAATCTGATCACAGCATTGAGCTGACGTACTTAGAGGGGCACCCACAAAAATACGATTTGGGGGAGAACGAGTTCCACATGGCTTTCCGCGTGGACGATTTCGACGCGGCATACCGCTTTCACAAAGAACAGGGTTGCATTTGCTATGAGAACGCCGCGATGGGTATATACTTTATCAATGACCCGGATGGCTATTGGCTGGAAATTTTGCCGCCGCGGTAAACGATCTGTTTATGCTTGCGGGTAAAAACATCGTTGAATAGCGTCGCCGGAATGCAGGAACAGCCTGACTGTTGACGGGCTGAATGCGTGCCCCGTTTGTTGGGTGATTATTTTGGCAGCAGCCTTGTAAGACAATGATGTCTCTTGATTGCGGTTAAAACAAAGCTGATCATAGTAGCTTGCCAAAGAAACAATCTGCACGGCAAAAGGGATTTTTGTGCCTTTCAGCCTGTCGGGGTATCCTTTTCCATCCCATCGCTCATGATGATTGCGCACGACCATAAAAATGCAGCTTAGCAGGTCAATATCAATGTTGCTTTCCCATAAGGCTTCAATCATTTTTTTTGATCCCAAAGTTGTATGCGCTTCTTTGGGGGCAGTTATTGGCTCGTATTTAGGCCAAATCAATGCCTTGCCAATATTATGCAGGCGAGCGGCGGTAATAATGTTTGCTATTACTGCATCTGTCAAAGCTTTGGGTCTTCTTTGGCGTGCAAGTGTTTTTAACATCAGTTCAGTAAGCATTGCGGTACGCTTAGCGTGTTCGGCGTCATACTCGTCAAGTTCAATGCTGTAACCTTGTTTAAAAAGTTGCCGCACAATGTCTTCTGCCTGAAGTGTGTGTGGTTCTTTTTGCATAATTTTTTTGTTCTCTTTCTGTGGATTGTCAACAATGGTTGCGGATTGCGTTGATGACAAGTTTAAATGATAAAGTTAGGTTAAAGTCAAGAGAGATAACAATTTTGTTATAATTTTTCTTGTGAAAAGAACTCGAACATTCCAAAAGCCTTGTAATTAGAGGATTTTAGATAATTCATGCAATTGCTAAAAGAAAAAATTTAGTATAACTTGTATAATTTATTTCCAAAATGAGACAAAAATCATCAAAAACTTTAAAGTTGCCTTAAAGTTTTTGATGCAAAAAGATTACTGAGTTCCAGAGATGTTGCACGGCAACCGCATGAAGATAATCCAATTTGCGTCTTTTGCGAGCTGAGCGCAACTTGACCGGACAATTTTTAGGATATTCAGCGCGATATGCCTTATGACAGCGAAGTTTTCTGCGGAATTATCTTTATGTGTTCGTGACAAATCTTCATGAAATGCAATATTCAAACAGCAATATAATTGATTTTCGATGCCCCCATGCTCTCGAACTGCCCTTAAAAACTGTTCATTATCGGGCAATGAAGTTCTCTAAAAAGTATTTGCTGTTGCTGTTACAGGCAATTGGCATTGTCAAACCTATAATATGTGGATATTGGGATTCATCTATATAGATTTTCGCAGTAATTATAACGCGCATCGTGATTTTAGCTAATTTTTTAACGTTTTACGGGCATATTATGCACAAACATACAATTCTCACAAAACGGACACAAAAGACTTGACAAGCTCTTCATAAAATGATATACTACTTAACATCATCAGCGTGGTCATGCGTGAAGTGCGTTGAGAGTCGGTGCTTATTGCGATGAGGTTCCACCTGTTCCCATCCCGAACACAGCAGTTAAGCTCATATGCGCCGAAAATACTTGGTGGGAAGCCGCCCGGGAAAATTGGTCAGTGCCGGCATCAGAAAAAAATGCTTGCCCAGCAGGGTGGGCGTTTTTTATTTGAAAAGATTCCATTCTTTTTGGGAAGAGAGCTTGAAAAATGTCCAGTGCCTTACCTGCAAGCCTTATCTGCCTACGCAAAAAACGCAAGCTCAGCCAGCGGGAAGCCGCGGCTCAACTGAATATTTCTCAGTCCATGCTCTCACATTATGAGCGTGGGATTCGCGAAGGCAGTTTGGATTTTTTGGTGCGGGCGGCACAATTTTACGCAGTTAGCTGTGACGTTTTGCTCGGACGTGACACAGAAGAAGCGGCGGTGCGGGCGTTTTTACAGACTGAAGCAGCACTTGAAGCAGACCACTCGCTCTGCTTGGCTACAATTGCACGCGCTGCAGCTGCGCTCTCAGGCGGCGATGAGCATTCGCCGCTGGTGCAGGCAGTTGCTGTGCTGCTTTTGCGCGCAATCGGTCAGCAGGAGGTTCCAGCGCATTGGCTGAATGCTGCATTGGAAGAAATCCTAAGCGGCGTGCAAAAAAAGAAAAGCACAGCGGCCTGTGTGACTACCGTGCGTGATTGCGCTGTTGAAATCGTGCGGGAAATACTCGCTGAGCGTTGCTTTTTACCTTCTCAAAATGACTGAACATGATGTATAACGCTTTTTTGCTGCCTTTTGCAAGTGCGATGTGGCAGCAAAAAAGCTGAATAAGATATTTTAGACCTGCACCAATATCGTTATGTTAAAACATAAAGGCGGCAAACGCGTACCGCCCCCAATTTTACTCTTCTGAAAAATCGGCTTTACCTGCGCCGCACAGAGGGCAAGCCCAATCGTCAGGCACATCCTCCCAAGCGGTGCCGGGCGCAATGCCGGAATCCGGGTCGCCAACTTCGGGGTCATAAACGTATCCGCACAAGGCGCAAACGTACTTTTTCATGGTAAAACTCCTCCTAATGATAATCTATGTGCTGGGAAATACCCATACAACCAATACAAAAATCTGCTTTCTAAACTTTTTTGCTGTATTTTTTCAGGTAGACTAAGCGCATTAGTCTGGCTTCTAAAGGAGATATGACGCGGTAGGTGTTAAATAGTAATGAGGCGATCTGTGTACGGCACGCCTTGGTGAGTATCATCAGCGCAGCTTCCGCGTCCTCGTCGTTCACTCCGCAGCAGAGAGCACCCACGCCCAGCAGCAGCAACGCGCTGCGCCCGGCAAACGCTTTGACGCACCAACCTGCACTTGCCCGTGGCACTTTGTTATTATACGTTACGCAACGGACGGAGACACCCAAAATCTGAGCAAAGTCATCAAGCTGCGGAAGCAGTGGCTTATCCAACATAGAAACCGCTATGACGGACGCTTTGCGTGTGACGCGAATCACGCGGATATCCGGACGGTGACGATAAATTTGGCGGTATAGCAGTACCGCAGGCAGTTCATCCTTGTCCTCCATATCAATAGAGTACTCTTTATCGCCGTCAGGGTAGGATATTACAAACGAGGACTTGTCATCAATGCGGTGGCTGTCGCAGCAAAAGAACGCGTAATTATCAACAGGCCGAATTTCTTTTTGGAAGATGCGGACGACCGCGTCGGCAAACTCGCCTTCGGTTTCCGGCACTTCTTCGTTTGTAACGGCTGTGTATTGTCCATAAACGGCGTTCAGCGCAAGCTTTTCCAGCTCTGCCGCAGTTTGGAAGGCGTCGTCTGCGTCATGACCCCAAACAAGCGCGCCGTGGTGTGCCATAAGTACAGCCTGACCTTCGGTTTCGTCTATCGCCTTTTCTACGCCGCGGCGCAGCTTGCCCGTGCCAGGCAGTCCATATGCAGCCAGCGGCACGCATGAGCCGAACCGCGAGCGAAAATCCGGAGCAATATCCATCAATCCCGCTTGCAGCGAACAAACCATTGACGCATCCACTTGGTGAGTGTGTATGACAAAGCTTGCGCCAGGGCGTTTTTTGTAAACCGCAGCGTGGATCCCCTTCTCGCTGGAAGGCTTCACAGAACCTTCATAGCCCAGCGTTTCTATATCCGCCAGGACGATGTCGTCCGGTGTAAGGCGCTCATAGGCCATGCCGCTGGGCGTTATGACAAAGCGCTTGTCGTCCACGCGGGCGGATATGTTGCCCCAGGTACGGGCAATCAAACCGGATTCTTTCAGGCGGTGTCCGGCGGCAATAACAGCTTGTTTTGCTTCGAGCAAGTCCATTTGCTTCTCCTGTAAACTATGCAAAATCCACTTAAGGTGTGGTGTAGATTGTGTAGCCTTCGGTGTAATCTTCCGCTTCCACATCGGGTTTTGGTGGATAGTCGGGGTACGGCAGTGTGGCCAAGTCGTTCAAATCATACCAATAATCCAGCGATTGATCGGCCCAATGCTCTTTTCTTCCACTATTATCAATTTCCCAACTGTCAACGCGCCAACCGCTGGTATAGTCGAAGGTGATGTGAAAGCGCCACTCGTCACCCTCGGCAGGTGGTTTGTTACGATCGGCGATGTACAAAAACATGTTCCATGTGTCAGTGACCTTATCTGGAATTAAAAGAGCATCAATTACCTTGCCCAGCGACCAGTGATTGTTTGTTTCGTCTGAAGAACGATACCCCAGAATATAGAAATTTTCGCCGTATTTCTCTGTGAATTCTGGGTTTTCATAGGCTGTGTTGAGCACAAAGCTGTACGGATCTCGAAGATTCATTTGGCTTTCCGTGGCATTCGCGGCGGCATATTCCCTCATGAGATATTTATCTTTACCTTTTTTCGGGACACGGTTCACATCGAACACATACTTCTCGTTCAGTTGGCGTTGCCATTCATCCTGTATCGCATGGGATTCTTTTAGATATTGTGTGTATACCGGGTCGTAGTAATATTCATCAATATGCCAACCCGTCAGCGACCAATATGTACACTTGAATTCCCAGTTTTGGAATTCGCCTTGCGGAATATTACCCCCGGCAAAGTCAAACATATAATCCGCGCGCTCTAGTGCAGTGTTTTTTGGGTGCACAAAATCATCAAGTAAGCCGCCGATATCAAAGAGACTGCGCGTCAATTCCTCCCGCTCTTCGTAGGGAATGCTTCCGCTAGTGCCGCCGCCGTCCACAACGTAAAAGTCCTCACCCAGTATTTCTTTCAACTTAGGGCTATTGTAGCAAAAATTCAAAATCGGATAGCTCACAGTATTTTGCCAATGAGGGCTGTTTGCGGGATACTTTGCAATTGCTCGGGCGATACGTTCCCGTGAATCTAATTCAAACGGTGTTAGCGGCGCGGGAAGCGTTGTTGCGTCGGCCTCCGCGCCGTTTGTCTCCCCTTTTTTGGAATGAATCCTCCCCGCTCCTGCACGCCGCCAAAGTAATCAGAATTACAACAAGCAGAGAAAGAATGGCGCGCGCAGCATGCTTCATGGCATTACCCCAGCTTTGTCACATGCGCTAACACCTTGTCAAAGCGCGACACGGCGTCATCAATCATATCTTCTGTGTACGCGGCGCTGGTATACAGGCGGCTGCCAGCCAGCGTTACCAGACCCTCTGCCATGTATGCCGCACCCATGTGCTCCATCGCTTTTTTGCGGATACCGGTTTGCCTGAGCACCTCCGGAATCTTCCACGGCTTATGCCAATTAAGTGCAAAGTGGATTGTGCCCACCGTTTCAAAGTGACAAATGCTGCCTTGGTTAAATGCCACAAACGGCAGTGTGTATTTATTAATCAGCCCCTGCAAGCCTGCGGTTAGCCGGTCGCCCATCTGGCCTGCGCGCTCGCAGGCGCTTGTACGATCTATTTCCTCCAGCGTATAGTACCCGGCGACACAGGAGAGTGGATTCGCCGCCATTGTGCCGCCAATGAGCGCCTTCTTGATCTTTTCGCCGCCTGCAATGCCGGCCGAAAGGTACTTCATGTATTCCTTTTTGCCGCCAAGACCGCCTGCGCCCGGGTAGCCACCGGCAACAACCTTGCCGAACACAGTCAGATCCGGCGAAACGCCGAAGTAGCCCTGCGCGCCGCCCATGCCAATGCGGAAACCTGTGACAACCTCGTCGAAAATCAGCAGTGCACCAAACTTACGGCAAAGCTTCTCCACGCCTGCACAAAAGTCTTTATCTACCGGACGTGTGCCGCTCTCCGGGCCAAGCGGTTCAAGGATCACCGCCGCTGTTCCGCCGTGCAAGCGGTTACGCTTAAGGATATGCTCAAGGTTGTTCAAGTCATTCGGGAAAAACTCCTGAATATTGCGGAACACATGCATCGGCACGCCGTTCGCCTGCGTCCATTTGCTGCCGGGAATGCGGATTCCATACGCCAGCTGGTCGCTCCAGCCGTGGTATGCGCCGCCCATTTTGACGACGTTTTTGTGCTTGGTTGCAAGGCGTGCCACACGGATTGACGCCATGCACGCTTCGGTGCCCGAACCGAGCATACGGAACATTTCCGCAGAGCGGACCGAGTTGCTTATTTTTTTTGCCAGGCGATACTCAAATTCATGGAACAACCCTGTGGAAGGTCCGCAGGTGTCGAGTAACTCAATTACCTTTTCGCGCACCTGCGGCGGGTTGCTGCCCAATACGGTGGGGCCGCCCGCTTGCAGGAAGTCGTAGTATTCGTTGCCGTCAATGTCGTAAAGCTTAGCGCCGTCCGCCTTTTCAAAAACCAGCGGGAACGGATGGTTAAACGCAAGATTGTGCTGCACGCCGCCGGGAATGAGCTGCTTGGCGTCATCAATCATCGCTTTGCTTTTGACGCACTTTTTGCCATAGTACTCTCCCTCGTACTTTTCCAGTATATCGGGGCGGAGCCCCCAAATTGGCTGGGCAATGAGTGCATCAAGCTGCTTTGTGACTGCGCGCGCGTCCGGGTACTGTGAAATGCTGTAGTGGTCTGTCATAGTTTTCCTCCTATTTTTAGGCGGGTACAGTTTCCATTCCCGCAGGGTAATCGTTTTTATAAAGAGCTTTTAAATTTAAACTTGTGTGACCGCATAAGCGTTGTAAAGCGCTTTTGTGCATACTTCCTTTGCTACACCGCGCGGGATGCGCCGGTTGGCCGGGTCGTATTCCTCGTAGTGAACCATAGAACCCCACCAGTAAATGCTCTCCAACAGAAAGCGGGCATGAACATCCGTGCGTGAAAGTGGACGTACCACTCCTCTTGCCTGAAAAAAGCGCAGGTAGCCATCAACAAGCTTGGTCATCTTCACACGCAGCTTGTTAAAGCCATTATAGACGAGCGGGCAAATGCGTGGATTTGCTTGCAAAAGCAGGCAGCCTTTACCAAAAGGCGCAAGTGAATCAAAAGCATCCGAGAGCAGCTGTTCATATGTGTAATTCTCGTTGCGCTGACGTAGTGGAGCGCCAAAATTTTGAATGAAAAGCGTCATTACCGTTGTGCATTCATTCTCCAGATTTGCAAAATCCAGCTGTGCAAGCGGGAGCTTTGTTACATGGCTATAAAAATCAGGGTTGGCGATTTGAGCAAGTATTCCATAAAAAACACAGACCTTGTTTTCAAAGTAATCGTAGATTGTGCCAATTGATACGCCGCTTTCGCGTGAGATTTCGGCGATACTGGCCTTACGGAAGCCAACTTTAATAAACAGCTCTGCCGCACTCGAAAGTACTTTTTCCAGACGTTCGTCAGCCACAGTGTGCTCCATTGCCATTGAGAATATATACCAGTATCTTGCAGTATAACTGAATTTGTGCTGATTGTCAAGACTTTATTTCTATATAATTCACTTTTTGTGCCCAAAACAGGACACTTACCTTGCCAAAGGTGCATATTCTGTGAATGAGACAACCCGACTCGCTTGTAAAAATATTTAAGGAGAAACAAAACATGTCATGCATACCAAAAGTAAACTGCCGCTGCACAAAAGCCTTATTTAGCCTGCACACAGAGGACAAGCATAACAATGCGCCGCTGTCCGGCACAGTGTTTACGGTGCAAAGCAATGCCTGCCCGTTGTTTTCAGTCAAAAGCGACAAGGATGGAACAGTGCGCTTCCCGCCGCTTTGCCCGGGAACATACACGATTGTGCTGACCCGCGCGCCTACTGGATACAGCCTGCGTGAAGAATTGCCGCTGTTGCGGGTCACGGCTAAAGGTAATTTGCGTTTGGGAGGAAAAACAGTACGTCGTTTGACGCTTCTTTTTGAACGTTGAGGAAAAAATCAGAAAAAATTTTCGGACAAGTAACAGCAACGACATGGCATGCACACGGTTTAGTAATAATTGGCAGCCAACTTGACTCCAAACTGTTGCCGACGTGTGGTCGTTACATTGCAAAATTCATGGTATACTGTACTCACAAACAAACAAGAACGCTGAAGAATAAAAACAATGCCAAACAGAAAGAAAACATGAATTAGCCCTTATCTCATTTTCTCTCCTCCATGCCGTGCCGGCGCCCTCCCCTCCGGCATGGCAATTCTTTTGTGTCGCCCTGCTGTAACCGGCCATTATATAAAGCAGAATACAAAAAACAAACGGCGCGGACATGCTCCGCGCCACAATATCTGTAAAACTATTTTTATGCCAAGCTAAAACTTGTGCCGGGGTTTTGTTTCCCTTCGAAAGACTGCGGATCGCGAAGAATACTGTCAAGCGTGTAACGAATGCCTTCGAGTTGTTTGATAGCCCGGGACCTTTCAGCCTTCAGATGTTCAACTTGATTGTGTGCGTTTGCAATGATTCCTTGTGCCTCAAGCTGAGAGCCGCGGAGAATTTCTTCCGCCTTCTCTTGTGCGGCGAGCAGTGCCCGTGCAATAGAGCCTTCATGGTTTGGCGGCGGCTGGCTTGCGGTGGTAGACAACTGACGTGCAATACGCGCCTCAACTTCGACAATCTTTGCCCTTAAGGCCTCGTTTTCGCCATGCAGAGCCTGCGCATCCTGTTGCAAGCGCGCATTGATTGCAAGCAACTCCTGCATCTGCGCGGGGTTTGCTGCCGGGGCAGGCTGTGCGGAATTCGCATCTGTCGCCGTAACTTTCATCTGCTCGTAGGCCGTGCGCAGCTGTGTGTATGCGCCCTCAAGCTTATCAAGGTACATATCGACGCGGTCCATAGCGTAACCCTGCGCCTGCGCGCCAAACATTTTAAGGCGTTTTTCGTTCGGTACATATCCTGTGGACATGATATTCTCCCTTGGGTTTTTCCCAGAATTCGAATCTAACTATTATACTATAACTCATTCCGGTGAATTTTGCAAGGTGTATCATAAATTTTTTAAGGAAATTTGCCCATTTGTTTATATTTTGTATAATTAAACTAAGGATTAACCATCTTGCAGAATGTCGTAAGGTATGATATACTCTAAACGAATTCAGTCTTCCAGCGCAGTGCGTACCATCGCGCGAATTGCTTCGCCCGATTTTACTCCGACAGAGCTTTCCCGCACCTCGCCGCCCTTGAGCACAACCAACAGCGGGATGCTTTGTACCTCAAAAGCTTCCGTCAACTCGGGAGATTCATCCACGTTGACCTTGCCTACGCGGATAAAGCCTTCCTCTTCGGCAAGCTCCTCCAGCACTGGAGCCAGCATTTTACAAGGCACACACCAGTCCGCCCAAAAGTCCAAAAGAATTGGCTCCGGCAAAGTCTGAATCAGAGCTTCGTAATTCCCGTCGTTAATATGCAGCATTGCCATCGTTTTGCCTCCACATTCAGTGTGTGCCGATTATACCATATCTTATACAATTTATCAAGGAGGAAAAAATGATGTCCGGAATCCGTTTCTTTCGTTGCAAGCATTGCGGCAATCTGGCGGGACTGATTGTGAATGCCGGCGTGCCAATGATCTGTTGCGGCGAAAAAATGCAGGAGCTAATCCCTAACACAAGTGACGGCGCTCAGGAAAAGCATGTGCCCGTCGTTAAGGTTGAGGGGGAGAAGATCGTCGTGGAAATCAGCTCGGTGGAACACCCTATGCTGCCGGAGCACCACATCCAGTGGATTTACCTGAAAACCGAGCAGGGCGGTCAGCGTAAAGAGCTTGGCCGCGGACAGGCGCCGAAGGCGGTCTTTGCTCTTGCGGCTGAAGATAAAGCGGTCGCCGCTTACGAATACTGCAACCTGCACGGGCTGTGGAAGGCGGAAGTGTGAGGGTTAGTTGTGGACATTATAAACAAGGTCTTGGCGGAAAAACTTGGAAAGATTATCCAATGAAAGAAATCATTGTTTTTTTGTTGATTGATTTGCTGTTTTATTCCATGACATAGTATCTAAACCCCATGCGGCTTCAATAAAAAATCATTTATCATATATATGCCATACCATCTAGTCAACGGAGTCAACGAGCGTTATGGCAGCGACGTATCCGCCGTGCGCTTGCCGGCGGAAATATCCTGTCAAACATACAGAGCGATAGAAGGTTTTGCTGACTTTTACAATAGCTTTGGTGTTCTCGCCGCTGCACAAAAGGAGATATCTTAACCGTGAAAGTCAACAATTCATCAAAGCTTTACAGCACGCATAATTACGATGACGAATATGTCTTGACAGTACAGGTGAACGAAGAAAAGGGCACGGTAACATTTGCCGTAACCGCAGCTGAGGAACCATAATAAAGCATAAAGGGGTATTATTCTGAATCCAACATCTAAACGGATTGACGTTCTTGTTATTGGCGGCGGTGCGGCAGGCCTGATGGCGGCATTTACCGCTGCGGAAAACGGCGCAAGTGTACTCTTACTTGAGCGAAACGAACGCCCCGCACGCAAAATCCTGTTGACGGGCAAGGGGCGTTGCAACGTCACCAACGATTGCGCCCAGTTGCGCGACATTATCGCGAACATACCCGGCAACGGGTCATTTATTTACAGCTCGCTCTCCCGCTGGATGCCGCAGGACACCAAGGCATTCTTTGAGGACAATGGCGTACCGCTCAAAACGGAGCGCGGACACAGAGTTTTTCCCGCATCGGATAAATCCGCCGATATTGCAGATGCGCTTGTGCGTGCATGCCGCCGCGCTGGCGTGCACTTTGAACAAGGGCGTGCTGTGCGGCTTATCCTTGAGGGCGGAGCATGCCTTGGCGCAGCTTGCGAAAACGGTGAGGAATACAGGGCTAGTGCGGTTATCGTCGCAACCGGCGGACTTTCTTATCCGCAAACGGGCAGTACGGGCGACGGATATGAGCTTGCGCGTCAGGCAGGCCACGCCGTCACGGAACTTCGCCCGTCGCTTGTGGCGCTGGAATGTCACGAAGGCTTTGTGAGTGCCTTGCAAGGGCTTTCGCTGCGTAATGTCACACTGCGCGTGGCCGATACGCACACAAGCCGCGTTATATTTGACGAGCTTGGCGAAATGCTTTTTACGCATTTTGGCGTTTCGGGGCCGCTTGCGCTCAGTGCTTCGGCGCATATGCGTGATATGCTGCCACGGCGTTACCAATTGCGGCTCGACCTAAAACCCGCGCGTTCGCTTGAACAGCTTGAGGAGCGCATTCTGCGCGAAATCACCGAGGCCGGCAGCAAAAACTTCATCAATGCACTCAACTCGTTTTTGCCCAAATCGCTCGTGCCGGTTATGATGCGTCTGGCGGGCTACCCACTGGATTTACGTGCCGCCCAGCTTACGCGTGAGCAGCGGCACCGGCTTGCCGAATTGTTCAAGTCGTTGCCGCTGACGGTTACAGGCTTCCGGCCGGTTGACGAGGCTGTCATAACGTCCGGCGGCATTGATGTGCGCGAGGTTGACCCAAAGACGCTTGCGTCGCGTCTTGTTGCAGGGCTTTATTTTGCGGGCGAGGTTCTTGACGTGGATGCGTATACGGGCGGATATAATTTGCAGATTGCGTTTGCGACCGGGCATTCGAGCGGCATGGCGGCTTGCCGGATCTAATGGGCGTATTTAGCAATGTAATTGTTGCCGGATGATATGCGGCGATATATGTTTTGTGTTTACTCAAACAGCTTGGGATAGAAAATATGGTTCAGATTTTTTTCGTATATTTTGCTTAATAATGCTTTATCTCACTTGTCATTCACAGCGTGTCCCACGCATACACTGTTCCTGAAAACATATTTCGGGGGGGCTATTAGGTTATGGATAGTTCAATGCAAGATATGATTGCTCGTTATTCCAGAGAATTGCTGGATTACGGGCTTCAGCACGGCGGCGCGGTCAGTGGGAGTGATCAAACCGCCCCGCAAAACACACAAACGGTGCAAACGTCGCAGCAGTATGTTGCGGCCGAAAAAGCGGAAGAAGGTACATACATACAGCAAGCCGCTCAACAACCGGCCTCAGCGGCGCCGAATACGCAGGGGGCAACGGTGCTTTATGAGGATTTTCAAGCGGCCGGGGGCAATGGAAGCACTGTGCCCGGGCGTGTTGTTTTCGGCAGAGAATCAAGTGCGCCTGCGCCGCCGCGTCCTGTGCGGGAGCAGTGGAAACCAACCAGGCCCGCGGAAACAGCAGTCCAGCCGCGGCAGACGCAGCCCGCGCCGGTTGCTCCCGCCGGTACAGGAGCAGCGGTGCAGCCTGCACGTGTTGCCGTGGCGCAAGGCGCTCAAAGCGCAAATATGATGGTTAACAGTGCACAGCGCACAACAACCCAACGGGCGCAGCAAATCCAACCGCGCGTGCAGAAACAGGCGCCGGTGCAAACGCAGCCCGCATCCGACCTTGACAAAACAGCGCAAACACGTATTTTTGCGCAGCTTGAGAATGAAATTGTCCCGCTGCGCCCAGACGGTGATTCGCTGGGGCAAAATTACACAGCGGCGATGTCGGCAGGGCAAAACCTGCCGGATTTAGACGTAGACACAGGCGATGTGTTGGGCTTCACCTCAGGGGATTTGCTTCAGCTGCAAAAAATGAACGCTGACCGTGTGCAGAATATTGACGTCAACAGCATTATCAGTCCGTCGGATGGGCGTGGCTGGCTGAGAGTACATGTCTTTGCGTCGGAGGCGAGGTTTCCGCTGAGCAATGCCAGAGTCGTTGTATTTCAGACAATGAACGGCAAAAACTACGTTATTTATGACAAGCTCACAGACGCGAATGGCTTAGTGGACAGCATGGTACTCCCGGCGCCGCACAAGGAGTATTCGCTGTCTCCGGACGGCGTTTCGGGCAAGCATTCCATTCCGTATGCAAGCTATAACCTTTATATTGAGCATCCGGGATTTTTGCGCAAGAGTTACCCGGAAATTTCCGTATTCGATGGTGTGGATTCCGTCAAGCCAGTTATTCTTACACCAAAGAGTGTGGGTATGACGGAAGTGCCAGCAATCAATTTCTATGCGCAGTAAAGGAGCACGTCATGCCGGATACACCCCACACTCCGGTTATTCCGGAAACGATAACAGTCCACTTGGGCAAGCCAAACGACAGGGCAAGGAACGTGACGGTACCCTTTGTGGACTACATAAAAAACGTCGCCTCCAGCGAGATTTACCCAACCTGGCCGGAAGAGGCGCTCAGGGCAAACATCCTTGCTCAAGTGACATTTGCGCTCAATCGTGTCTATACAGAGCATTACCGCAGCCGCGGTTATGATTTTGACATAACCAGTTCCACAGCATATGACCAGTACTTTGTTGAAAACCGCAATATATTCAGTAATATCAGTGGGCTGGTTGACGAGTTGTTCGACGATTACGTTACCAAAGGCAACCAAATTCAGCCGTATTTTACACAATATTGCAGCGGACGCAGCGTTAATTGCGAGGGGCTGAGCCAATGGGGTACGGTTGATTTGGCAAATCAAGGCAAAAATGCGTACCAAATCTTGCAATATTACTTTGGCAATGACATTAAATTGAAGCTGAATGCCCCGGTAGCCCGCATCACAGAATCCTACCCCGGCACACTGCGCATGGGCGATTGGGGCGAGGGCGTCGCCATCATCCAGCGGCAGTTGAACCGTATTTCGGCCAACTATCCGGCTATACCAAAGATCCCGGCCGTTACGGGAATCTTTGACGGCCCCACGGTGGCGTCGGTCAAAAAATTCCAACAAATCTTTGATTTAGAACCCGATGGTATCGTGGGCAAAGCAACTTGGTATAATGTTCAGCGCATTTATAACGCGATTAAGCGCATATCTGAACTGTACTCCGAGGGCTTGACGCTCAGCGAGGTTGAGCGCGTCTATAAGGAGGTGCTTGCGGAAGGCGACAGAGGGCACGATGTTCAAATACTTCAATATTATCTTGATTTTATCTCAAATTTCAATGCTGCGGTACCTTCTGTTGCTGTGGACGGTATTTACGGGCCTGCCACAAAAGCTGTGGTCATCGCCTTCCAGCGGGAATACGGGCTGGCACAAGACGGTATTGTGGGACGCGCCACTTGGGGGCGCGTGCAAACAGCATACGCGGATATCCTCAAAAGCCTGCCGGCGGAATACTTAACATATTCATCGCTCTATTACCCGGGATATTTTATAACCCTAGGCGCAAGCGGCAAGGTGGTAGAGCAAATCCAAACCTATCTTGCGGCAATCGCAAGGGTGCGCGGGGAAGTGCCCGCCATTACAGCAGACGGCAACTTTGGCCGGCGCACGCAGGCGGCGGTGCAGGCGGTGCAGAGGCTTTATGGGTTGGAACAGAACGGCTATGTAGGCCCGCTGACGTGGAACGCAATCATTAATATGTATAACGATTCCCACTAACGGTGCAGCGTGCTGCACCCCAAAAATCGGTCTTGCGTTTTAGGCGCGGAGCCGGTTTTATGGTATCATAAAGTTTTGTGATCAATTTTGCGGATGTCAAAATCTATTCCTTGATACAAAACGTTCCCGGTACACGGTTAAAGCGCTTGAGCTCCATAAGCGGTGCCGTTTCGCCCACGCGAAGGACGTTAACCCGCGCGTCGCATACAAACGCTGCGCGCACACCCAGCGAGCGTAAAATCTCCGGGCTTTCACCGCTGAACGCGCCGTAAGGATAAACGTACACCGAAAAATCCGGCAAGCGGTGCTTTTGATATGCTTCACGTGTCGCGCCAACATCTTTTTCCAGCAATGTCCTGTATGCTTCCGCGCTTTCGCCGAACTTTTTTGCTGCGCCCTTTCTGCCGTTTTTCTTGGAGTGCAGGTTCCAGGTGTGGCTTTCAATTTCCACAAGACCGCTTTCCGCCATCTCCGTTAGCTGGTCCCATGTGCAGCAGGAGTACTTGAGCCGGTGGTCCTCGCTGTTGCTGAATCGTTCCGCTTCTTCGCCAATGACGCCAAGGACGGCTTTCATTGCGTGCTTTTTAAGCAAAGGGAAAGCGTATACATAAAAGCTCTCAAACCCGTCGTCAAAGCTTATAACGATCGGTTTACTCACCGGCAGCGGTTCGCCGCGCTCACAAAAGGCAATCACCTGCGCCATGCTTACTGTTTCGTAGCCCATTTCCTTTAATGCGGCCAGATCTCCGGCAAACTGATCCTTGGTTATGCAATATTCGTTGACCAGGCACGTGTCCTTAGTCAGTTGATGGTACATCAAAATTGGCAGACGCACTTCCTGCGCTGTGCTTGAGTTGACAGGCATGCCGCGCAAGCCAAAAAACATCACAGACATCAAGACGACCAATAACAGGACAATGCCTTGCAGCGGCAGGCGTGTGAAGATTTTTTTTTGCAGCTGTTGTATAGAAAACGTATTTTTCAATATGACCACTCACTTTGCGCAATAAGTTTGTTATAACTATTCATTAAAATCAAAGGATATGTTTTGCCGTAATCGCAGTAACGGCAAATATTTTGTGATACCTGAAGTTTTAATTGGTATTTTGTCAAGTCAACAATATACTCAATTATACCCAACAGGCTGTTAGAGCTGTTCCGCGCTCCACCGTGACGCGGAATGAAAAGCCGCATTGTTCGGAGCTTTTGCAGCCCAATCAGGCACATAATAGCGACCGTCCGAAGCTTTTAAAGCTCCATCGTAGCGAAAAGCTTCAATCTCAACCGGTAATTTTTTGTACTTAGCCATTTTATACCTCCTGTTTTCCAAATTTTGTGCCAAAGAAAAATGTAACGACCGACAGCGTGAGATAGTGGACTTCCTGCGGCAGGTCGCGGCTTGAGAGCGTCAAAACCGCCCAGACT
>JAIRYC010000091.1 GCA_031267965.1 Oscillospiraceae bacterium
GGATATTTTATAGGCCGGCAGTTTACCGTGATATATCCACTGGTATACCGTCCTCAGCGGCACGGAGAGCTTATCGCTCACATCTTTCACGGTCATGTACTCGGATTGCATTTGCGTATGGCGGTCGCGCCGGTGAAGCGAACGGTTTTGCCAATCTCGACGGGAATTTCTCAGATAAAATTTGAAAAACAACTTCTTTTAAACATTATTTTATTATGTTATAAAACAACTTCACGGACCAACTCCGTCCTCCTCTACTCCTTCACCCAAAACAGCAAAAACAAATATATGCCCACCAGCAGCAGCGTAAAATTATAGCCGCTACGCACAATCAGTGCTACACCAAGGCAAATCAGCGGGATCAGCACAATCAGCGAAATGCGCCCGCAAATCCTCCGCGCCCTCTCCTCCCCGATGCGGCGGCTCGCGGAGAGCAGATAGTACAGCGCATGACCGCCGTCAAGCTGTTCGATTGGTAAAAGGTTGAACAACGCAATTCCAAGATTTACCAGCGCGGCCTTTTGGAACGCCGGAATATCCGGCTGCCGGAACAATATGCAAATTGCTGCCAGCAACAAATTAACGGCGGGGCCGGAAAGTGCGGCGATGCACTCTTGCGTCAGAGAGAGCCGCACCGCGCCTGTGCGCTCAATACGCATGCCGAAAGCGCCCAAAACAATCCGTCGGGGCTGCTCGCCAAACAACAGCAGGCAAATCAGGTGTCCGCATTCGTGCGCCAAACATGACGCCACCCCCAGCGATACTATACCGTCGGCGTCCAGAATCAGCATGAGAGTCACCGCAGCGGCAAACAGAAAGTGCAGTTCCACCTCGCAGTGCTTTAGGCGTAGTTTCATTTTGCGCCTCCTATATAGATCACCCCAATACACCTGCCGGATCATAACATAGCCCATTCAGCCGAAGCTCTATGTGCAGATGCGGTCCTGTCGCCTGCCCTGTGCTGCCAACAACGGCAATTGGCTGTCCTGCCTCCACAGTGTCGCCTTCATGTACCAAAATTTTTGACGCGTGGCAATAGAAGGTCTGGAAGCCAAGCGGTGCTTTTTCATCCGAGCTTGTTTGTTCGCTGATATTGCCCTGCCGGCCATGATTCAATGTAACATAATTTCCGCTGATTTCATCGGCGCTGACCCTGTGTACAATCCCGGGGTATGCCGCGACAATTTCCGTTCCCGCGTCCGCCGCGATATCCATCCCGCCATGCCAGCCGAGCTTGTGCGTCACTGGGTTGGCACGCAGACCAAAGCCTGAGCTAACGGATCCGTTGACCGGAAAAACCGCTTTTGTGCTGACCCAAATCGGCGCAAAGGATAGCCCGGTCGGCTCTGGCAGTGTTGCACCGCCTGCAGGATTTGTTGAATGCTCCGTACTTTGCGTCGGAGCATTATTTTCTGTGTCTTCTTCGGCGTTAACGTTCCGGGTGGGTGTTTTTTCATCGCCTGCGCCTTCAGGCGGGGCGTCCGAGGATTTTCTCGTGCTATCATCAACGGCAAAAACGCTTTTGGTAAAGTCGCCAATTTGCGCGAAAATCTCCGCCCACTCCATGTTAATGGACATGATTTTGCCGTACTCCTCCCGCAGCTCACCAAACGGGCCGTCCGCGGCTGCCTTTGCGGCAAATACAAATCCGACCAGCACAGCCACAGTCAAAACCTGCTTGAGCAGCAGTGGCAGCCACCATTCCTTTTGCGGCTCGTCGTCGTCGCCGTAATCTGCGCGGTAAGCCTCACGCTGCCGCCGCCGCTCACGGATTGCCTCCAATTCGTCCGTAAATTGCTCTTCAAAGGGTTGTTCGTCGTACATATTCCACCCCTGCCGATACTTTGCGTTATGAACAAGCTATGCTTGACGTTCGGTAAAAATGCCGTGTTTAATTTCCAAACAAATAGCATAGAATAATATTAACACTTGATTGATCAATGGGGTGTAATGTGCGTTTTTCTGGATTTTCTGAAGGCGTTTTGCGCCGCACGCAGTTGTTTGAGCTGATTGCATCCGGGGTGAAAATCCCATGCGAAGATGGCGTTTTGATTGCCGATGACTGCCAAATCGGCGCCGGAACGTTGATTTTGCCTGGCTGCGTGATAGGCGCCGGCTGTGTGATAGGCGAAGACTGTGTGGTTGGTCCAAGCAGTGTGCTGCTTGACACAACGCTGGGTGATGGCGTGGAATTCCTGCAAAGCTGGGCCGAGGGTGCAGGCGTTGAGTCCGGTGCAGTTGTCGGTCCGTTTGCGCGGTTGCGTCCGGGGGCGCATATCGGCAGGGAGGTCAAAATCGGCAACTACGTGGAAATCAAAAACTCTGAAATCGGGCAAGGGAGCAAGGTTCCGCACCTGAGCTATATTGGCGACGCCGACATGGGCGCAGGCTGCAACATTGGCTGCGGCTGCGCTACGGCGAACTATGATGGCAAACGCAAGCACCGCACACAGCTTGGTTCAGGCTGTTTTATTGGCTGTGACACGACGCTTGTCGCTCCGGTAACGCTGGGTGAACGGGTTTACACGGCGGCGGGGTCGGTTATTACACAGGATGTACCGGAAAAAACGCTGGTGATTGCACGGTCACGGCAGGTGCATAAGTTAGACGACAGGTGTTAGAGCACGGGGTAGGGGCACGTCATGACGTACCCACGATGCGCTCGTTCTTCCAAAACCACTGATACGCAGGATAGCAAAAAGTAGCCAATATAGACATTTTGTATAATCCGGGCGCGTCATGACGCGCCCCTACGGGAGGTTCTTACCATGTGTGGAATAGTTGGGTACATCGGGGATTCTAAAGCATCGCCACTGCTGTTGGAGGGTCTGCGTGCGCTTGAATACCGCGGCTATGACTCCGCAGGTGCGGCGTTGCTGTTGGACGGCGCATTTCATACCGTCCGCCGGGCAGGACGCGTTGAGCAGCTCAAGGAGCCATTGAACGCGCTCAATAGTAAAGCGACAATTGGCATTGCGCATACGCGTTGGGCGACACATGGCGCACCTGCGGAACCGAACGCACATCCGCACCTGAGCGCGGACGAACGCTGGGCGGTAGTCCATAATGGGATCATTGAGAACGCGGACGAACTGCGCGCGGATCTGGAAGCCATAGGTGTGGCTTTTGCGTCCGAAACGGATACAGAGGTAATCCCGCAGTTGTTGGAGCGAGTCGGTATGGACGGTGATTTTGAGTGCGCGGCACTTGAAAATCTGGGTGAACAGTACACACCCCTGGAAGCCTTGCTGGATGTACTGCCGCTGTTGAAAGGCTCGTGGGCGCTTGGCATACTCTGCGCGGATGTACCGGATACCCTGCTGTGCGCTTGCCAAGGTTCTCCGCTGTTGGTGGGAGAGGGTGAAAATGGGATGTATCTCGCATCTGACTATGCGGCGTTTGCTGAAGACGTACACAAGGTCTACCGCATAATTGATGGCGAGATTGGTGTACTCACGCAGAACAGCGTGACATTTTACAACCCTGCCGGACAAGAAATAAGCAAGACCGCGGAGCAGTTTTCACGCAAAGAGCAGAGCAGCGACAAGGGCGGCTACGCGCACTTTATGCGCAAAGAGATTGACGAGCAGCCGCTGGCGGTCAGGCGCACGCTGGCGCATTTTTTTTCGGATGACGGTGTATTCCGGCTGTCAGTGGAGCTTCCGGTAAAACCGCGAAAGATATGGTTGGTCGCGTGCGGCTCTGCGTACCACGTTTGCATGACAGGCAAATATGTTATGGAAGAGCTGGCGCGCATTCCCTGCGAGGTGGCCGTCGCGTCAGAATTCCGCTACCAATATCCGCTGATTACGCAGGGTGATTTAGCGGTGTTTGTAAGCCAGAGCGGCGAAACGGCGGATACACTTGCAGCTGTGCGCGAGGCCTCGTCGCGCGGCGCGTTTACACTGGGAATTGTTAACGTGCCGGGCAGCGCAATCGCCCGTGCTTGCGGCGCAGTTTTGCCGACGCTTGCGGGCATGGAAATCGCTGTTGCGACAACAAAAGCGTATTCGGCTCAATTGTCGGTGCTCTACGCGCTGGCGCTGCATTTTGCCAAAGAAGCGGGCCATGAAGCGCCGGAGCTTGAGAAGGCCTTGCGTCAGCTGCCTGAGGCAATCCAAGCGGCATTAAGTACGGAAGAGACGGCGCAGTTCATCGCGGAGCAAATTGCCGACGCGGAGCACGCATACTTTATTGGGCGCAATTTGGATTATGCCGCCGCGCTGGAAGGCTCGCTGAAGCTTAAGGAAATCAGCTATCTGCACTCCGAGGCATACCCGGCAGGTGAACTGAAGCACGGCACAATTTCATTGATTGAGGCGGGTACGCCAGTCATTGCGCTGGCGTGCAACGAACGTCTTTTGCCAAAGACAGCAGCGAATATCCGCGAAGTGACGGCGCGCGGCGCAAGGGTATTTGCAGTCTGTACAAATGGAAATGAAGATCACTTGGATGCGGATGCAGTGATATCGCTGGCGGCAACGCACCCTCTGCTCATGCCGTCAGTTGAAGTGATTCCGTTGCAGCTGCTGAGCTACCATGTGGCGCGCATTCGCGGCTGTGATATCGATAAACCCAAAAATTTGGCTAAATCGGTGACAGTAGAGTAAGGGAAAAACGCTTTACATACCTGCAAACACAACCGGTTGCGGGCAGTTTTATGGCATGCAAGCTGTAAATCATAATAACTTTATAGCTTGATTTGCTCTGGGTTTTGTGGCATAATAGTACCCGGCTGAGTAAAATCTCCTCAAAAAGGTGTTGACCGCCGCCGCAATTTCTGTTAATATAATGTTTGTAGATTTAATTTACCAAAGTGAGGTCTTTTTTATGGATACGTTTGACAAGCTGCGCACACTGATTGCCGAGGTGCTGGGCATTGCGCCGGAGATTATTTTGCCGGAAAGCACGCCTAAAGATTTGGACGCAGACAGCATTGATATGCTGGACGTTGTCGGCGAGGCGGAGCAGACCTTTCAGGTGGAGATTACGGATGAAGCGCTGGAGGAATTCGAAACGATTGCCGATTTTGTGGCATATTTGGATGCGCACATCTAAATATATTGGCACACGATTAATTCATAGCAAAAGAAGATATAGGAGGAGAATACACCGCATGTCTGAAAAAAAACTGGTCGAAGCCATTACCGCGCGGAGCGAAGACTTTGCCAAATGGTACACCGACGTTGTTATCAAGTCGCAGCTGGTCGCCTATTCCGGCGTACGCGGCTGCATGTATATCCACCCTTACGGCACCGCGCTGTGGGAGAACATCCGCACCGAACTGGACGCGCGTTTTAAGGCGACCGGGCACGAAAACGTTATGCTGCCGCTGTTTATCCCCGAGAGCCTTTTGCAAAAGGAAAAAGACCACGTTGAAGGTTTTGCGCCGGAGGTCGCTTGGGTCACGCACGGCGGCAGTGAGAAGCTTCAGGAGCGGCTCTGTGTCCGCCCCACCAGCGAAACACTTTTCTGCGATTACTACGCCTCCGTCATCCACTCCTACCGCGATTTGCCCAAGCTGTATAATCAATGGGCGAACGTCGTCCGCTGGGAGAAGACCACGCGCCCCTTCCTGCGCACCATGGAATTCTTCTGGCAGGAAGGTCACACCATGCATGAAACCGCAGACGAGGCCTGGGAAGAAACCGAACGTATGCTGAACGTCTATGCCGATTTTGCTGAGAACGCGCTGGCAATCCCCGTTGTCAAGGGGAGGAAGACGGACAAGGAGAAGTTTGCCGGGGCGGAAGCGACATACACCATTGAGGCGCTCATGCACGACGGACAGGCGCTGCAGGCGGGCACGTCGCACTATTTTGGTGACGGCTTCGCACGCGCGTTTGACATCACATTCAATGGGCGCAACAACACCCTGCAATATCCTCACCAGACTAGCTGGGGCATGTCAACGCGCATTATTGGCGGGATTATTATGGTCCATGGCGACGACAGCGGCTTGGTATTGCCGCCCGCCGTTGCACCCGTGCAGGTTGTGGTGCTGCCGATTGCACCGCACAAGGAGGGCGTGCCGGAAGCGGCAAAAGCGCTCAAGGAACAACTTGCCGCAATCTGCCGGGTTAAGCTGGATGACAGCGAGAATTCCGCCGGCTGGAAGTTTGCGGAATATGAGATGAAGGGCGTGCCGCTGCGCGTGGAATATGGTCCGCGCGACATTGAGCAGGGCGTGTGCGTTGTAGTCCGAAGGGATAACCGCGTGAAGACCGTTGTGCCCGTCACGGAGCTGAAAACGCGTATCCCTGAGCTGCTTAAAGCCGTGCACGACGGGCTTTACGCAAAAGCGCTCACGCGGCGTGAGGAGATGACCTTCTCCGCCGCCAGCCTGCCGGAGTTGATTGATACGGCG
>JAIRYC010000092.1 GCA_031267965.1 Oscillospiraceae bacterium
TGCTGGGTTACGAACCGATGAATGAGCCGTTTCCCGGGCAGAGCGGCGGGAAACTTTTCCGCAAGCTAATTGCTTCGCTGGTTAAAGTGTCCCTAACCGATAAACGTATCAAGCTAACCAAACTTCTGCGTGACGCTATCAAGAACCCCAATCATGTGCTGGATCAATATACCGGCGACGTGCTAAGCAAAATTGCTGCAGCATGCGCTTCCACGGAGCACCAATTTGACGAGGAGCACTACACGCCTTTCCTTAATAAAATCACCGCCGCCATTCGTGAAGTCGACCCGGAGCATACCGTGATTTTTGACCAGTGCTACTGGAACAACTTTTTTATCCCTTGCGCCGCCGGACCCATTTCGTCAAATGGCAAACCCGTAAAGAACCAGTGCTTTACCCCCCATGCCTATGACTTAACCGTGGACACCCCTGCCTACGAGTTTGCCAACAACAACCGCACCGCAGGAATGTTCGCCGAAGCCCGGCGCACACAAGAGCGGCTTGTTCTACCGGTTGTCGTTGGTGAATGGGGCGGCGGCGGCGAGGGCACCAACTGGTACCCACATATCTCTTTTTTGCTCGATTTATTTGAAAAATACAAATGGAGCAACACATATTTCTTCTATCTGGAAGACGCAGAGGAGATGGCGTACCGCAACAAGAAGGACGTTGGCAAGCAGGATTTGTTCGATATTCCGCTAGCAAATACGGTACTTAACCGCCCCTTCCCAATGGCAGTTTCTGGTGAGATCAAGCACTACCACTACGATGAATCCGCACGCAGCTTCGCGCTCTCCTTCAATCAAATTCAAGTCTCCCATGTACCTACCGAGGTTTTTCTACCGTCAAAACCGCTGGATATTCAAGTCGACAATGGTGAATATGCGCTAGAAGAATATGGCGATGCATATTATATAAAGTGGAAAACCGCTCCAGGAACACACACATTCAAAGTGCAGCTTTAAAGCTTTTTTTATCACTTTTTTTGTCAATCTTGCAAGGAGAGAGGCTTCTTATAGCGCTCATTGAATGCCAAAATGTGCGGTGCTTTTAGCCGCAATAACCCTTTGACGAGTGTGCTTTTGCCAGAGCCGTTTTCGCCTACGATACATAGGTAGTCACCGCGCTCAACGGTAACATTAGGTCCTTGAATCACTGACTTGCCTTCATAAACACGCAAGTTTTTTTGGAAATACAGCGGAATATTTGCAATCCGAAAGTGGGCGGCATTTTTTAGCGTGTGTAAAACCAGAATCAGCGCGACTGTCCATTGTGCAACAGTCATCCATTCATATGATCTATTTGTATATTCACGCGACGCAAAAATTCCGCCTCACCAATCAGCGGGATGCCAAGTTTCTGTGCTTTTGTGAGCTTTGCGCCAGCGTCCTCACCAAACAAAACGAACGATGTCCTTTTTGAAACCGACGAGCTGACCTTACCACCGTGCTGCTCAATAATCGCTGTCGCCTCTGCCCGGCTCAATGTCGGCAGCGTTCCGGTAAGCACAAACGTCTGCTTTGCCAACACACTCTGCTCGTCATTTTGCTCCAGCGAGCTAAAATTCACGCCAGCCGTCTCCAACAAATCCAGCAACTCCGCAGTTTCTTTGAGCGCAAAAAAGTCCACAGCACTCTGCGCCATAACCTTGCCAAATCCGTCAATCTCAAGGATTTGCTCAATATTAGCCGAAGTAAGCGCGCGCAAATTATCAAAATGCCGCGCAAGCGCTTTTGCCGCTTTTTCACCAATATGGCGAATCCCCAACCCAAAAATCAGACGCGCAACATCATTTTTTTTAGAGTTTTCCATCGACTTCAACAAGTTCTCCGCCGAAGTATCCGCAATTTTTTCCAGTTCAATCAGCTTGTCTTTGTTCAGTTTATAAATATCTGCAGGCGTTTTGATTATTCCCTCCGTGACAAGTTTTCCAATAATTGCATCACCAAAACCGTCCAACGCCATTGCCGGGCGAGAGCAAAAATGCACCAAATGACGCACTATTTGTGCCGGGCATGCAGCGTTTACACAGCGCAAAGCGGCCTCGCCTTCTTCGCGTAAAGTCGCCGCGCCGCAAGAAGGGCAGTTTTCCGGCATATTGAACGGCGATCCCCCCTCAGCATGTACAGTCACGCGCAAAACCTCCGGAATAATTTCACCTGCCTTACGCACCAAAACTCTGTCTCCAGGGCAAAGCCCCAAATCCGCAATCCGGTCCTGATTATGCAATGTCGCGCGTGCAACTGTCGTCCCGGCCAGAAGCACCGGCTCCAGCACCGCCGTTGGCGTCAGCACACCCGTGCGTCCAACCTGCACCGTAATATCCAGCAACGTTGTTTCCTTCTCCTCCGGCGGATACTTAAATGCCAACGCCCATTTTGGGTATTTTGCGGTACTGCCAAAGCGACGCCTTTCCTCAAGTTGGTTTAGTTTTATCACTGCTCCATCCATATCAAAGTCAAGCTTGACACGTTTTTCACCTATGTGCTCAAGCTCTGCCAGAATCTCATCCGGTGCGCTCAAAACCTGGTAAAACGCCACAACCGGGAACCCCATATCGCGCAGTGCCTCCAGTGAATCCGAGTGCGTCCTCCACCACACCTCCGCTGCCTGCTGAACATTGAACACAAATAGCGAAAGCCCACGCTGCGCGGTTATCGCAGCATCCTTTTGCCTGAGCGACCCTGCCGCTGCATTGCGAGGATTCTTAAACGGCGTCTCACCCTGTTCAGTTTGTTCCGCAGTCAGTCGACGAAAAACGGAGAGTGGCATATACACCTCTCCTCTAACCTCAAGGCTCGCTGGGGCGTTCTTCAATTTTTTAGGCAAATCAGCAATCGTGCGCAGATTTTCAGTTACATCCTCACCAACCGTACCGTCGCCGCGTGTTGATCCGCGCACAAAAACGCCATTTTCATACTCAAGCGATACCGACAATCCGTCAATTTTAGGCTCTAATACAAATCCAGCATCCGGAAATTGGTTGAGCACTGTCTGTAAAAAGCCCTGCACTTCATCCTTACTAAAAGCATCGCGCAAGCTTTCCATCGGCACAGCATGGCGAACCGGAGAAAACTTCGCGTTCGCTTGCCCACCAACACGCCGCGTAGGCGAATCCGCATCTGCAAGCTCCGGGTACTCCTCCTCAATCGCCGAAAGGCGTCTCTGCATTGCGTCATACTCGCTGTCCTCAATCTCCGGCGCATCCATCTCATAGTAAAGCCGGCTGTGCCGCTCCAATTGAGTACGCAACTCGTGGTATTCCCTTTCCAAAAATGCTTCCACCATATTAATCTCCATTCTGCCGCTACGCGTCAGCACAAATAGTAATGAAAGAGGACTGAGCAAGCGGCGTTTAATTGTGATATAATTTGTTTGAGGAGAAGGCACACTACAACGCACGG
>JAIRYC010000122.1 GCA_031267965.1 Oscillospiraceae bacterium
TCCCGGAAACTGAATTCCGCTTTAATCATCGTGTCGTCGATCTCTACCGTTTCTTCCTCAAAAATTCTTCCTCAAAAACTTTCGTGATTCCACCACTCTCTCAGTGTCTTGTCTCTAAACAATATAGAGATACTGCACTTAAACCTGCCTTGGAGACAATCCCAAGGCGGGTTTTAGACACTTACACTGCCAACTTGCGCATTCAACTGCAATATGCTATACTAGCACTATCGTAAAAACAAGGGGGACGCACTATGGAATCCATCACTCCAAAATGGAGCCTTTTCCCACCCGGAAACAATCCCATACTCATTGAGAAATGGGGGATGCGGTTAGGAGATTCGTTTTTCTATCTTGCGGCTATAGTGATTTTTGTTGGCGTTTTAGTGTTTGCTTTCCGCAAAAAGCCTGGCGCAGGCACAAACTCACAGCGTATCAGGGCACGTAAAGGCGGCGAGGCCGTTATTCCCGTACCGGTCAAAAAAATCCGCTGGGTAATTTTAGATGTTATCCTCTTGCTAGTCCTGTTTGCCGGCAGTATTCTGTTAGGCCGAATCATTCAGGCGCTAACGCATTCTTGGATTCCCGGCCAGCAGATTGACGGCGGGCTTGTGCTGGCCATTCCGGTGCTTTTCTTTGGCTCTGCGCTGCTTTTCCCAAAGATGACGCTGCTTGAACGCGTCCAACCGTTTTTGTTTATCGCGCCAATGGCGGTGATGGTGCTCAAAATAGGCTGCTTCATTGAGCAAGTTAATTACGGCATACCTGTTTCCTGGGGCATACCTGTTTACAGAGAATCAGTGCCCGCCACAAAATATGGTGAGGATGTGCGCATTTTTCCATATAATATCTGTATTCTTCTGTTGTGCTTAACCGCTTCAGTTTTAGTTATTCTGCGTAATAAGCAAGGGAAGCATTTTCAGCATATACCGTTACTATTTTATGGCTCTGCGTTCTTTTTGGACTTTTTCCTTGGGCGTGATATTGGTCCCAGGCCTTTGGGCATCAGCGTAATTGGTTTCTGCCATTTTTTGATTCTCGTCAGCGGCATATATTTGCTTGTGCTGGAAAAACGTGAAGATAAACGTCAAAAGGCATTTAAACACTCGCTCAACAATGGAAAAAGAGGAAAAAAGCATAAAACATAAGAGAGAAAAGGTTAGTGATTTAGTATTTTTTATGGTTCACACCCATTGTCATTGGCCTGGGCGTGCGTTTTTTCTTGCGCTTGTGAAAGAAGTAGGCCAAATACCCGGCAATCAATAGCAAAATCACCGCAACAACCAGTCTGAACGGCAGTGAGTTCACAATATCGCCAATAACCTTTGCCGCGTATATGAATGGGCTGCGCTGTGCGTCCGCCTGCGCTATAAGATCAATGGACGCGATTTCCTGATTGGCGTAGAATATTTTTGCCCCGCCGACCGGTGTGCCTTTTTCCACCGGCGCTTCAAGCTGTGTTGGCAGCGTATCCGCAATGGGAACAATCAACAGGCCGCTTGCTTCCACACCCTTTGGCACAAGAAGATAGGTTTCGGTTGACGGGCTGAGCGGCATCCTATCGCGCTCTTTGCTGTAAAGCAACGGAACCTCCGCCGTCACGTCCAAGGGGGAGGCAACGCGCACAAGCCGCATGTTATCAAATGCCCAGGCAAACAAGGCTTTTGCATCCACAAAGGCACTGTTCTTGTCGTAGGTTTCCTTGCCGATTTTCATGATCTTGCCGCGCATAACAATGACGTAATAGCTGTAACCATTGTGACGCGCAAAGCTGGCTACGCAATTTCCAGCGCCATCCGTGCTGCCGGTTTTGATGCCGGTTGCGTATGGCGAATAGTAATCCCAAATGGCAGAATTCATCATTTTGTTTGTGCTCAAAAGCCGGCGCTCGGGGATATCGCCGGCTGCCGGGAGGGTAAACTCACGCATAGCGCAAAGCTCAGCAAAAACCGGGAATTCCATTGCCTTGCGCGTCATCTTCAGCAAGTCCGCCGCGCTGGAGTATTGTCCAAGCTCGTCCAGGCCGTGAGGGTTGGCAAATTGGGTATCCTTACAGCCGATGCTTTTGGCGAAAGCGTTCATCTTTTCCACGAATTGGGGAATTGAGCCGCCTACATGGCGCGCGAGCACTACAGCCGCGTCATTTCCGCTGGGAATGAGCAGGCAGGCAAGCAACTCCCGCAAGGTGAGCGATTCGCCGCGGCGCAGCCCTGCTATGGAACTGTTAGTTTCTGCGATTGCGTCCAAGTCACGCTGCTGAACGGTGACGCGCTGCGTGAGGTCACTGCATTCTTGCAAGACCACAGCCGCCGTTGCAATTTTAGTCAGTGAGGCGGGCGACGTGTGACGGGCCGCGTCCTTGCTCAACAGAATTTCGCCGGTGTCAGCGTTCGCCAAAAGGTAGATTTCGGAGTACGTCTCCACGCCGCTGTCGGCCAAAATACTCGTCGGCCAAGCGGCAAAAGCGCTCATTGGCAGGGCTGGGAGCAGAAAAATCACAGCAAAAATGGTTATAATTCTTTTTCGCATATACAAAATCCATCCAATAGGTTATAATATACAGTATTATACCACTTTTTTACCGCGCAGTACAATAGCGTGGAGAATTTTTTTGAAAGGGACGCGCTGAAGTCTATGGTTTACGTCACAGGGGATATGCACGGGATTCAGGAGCGGTTTGCCGCACCGGCACTGCGGAAGCTGAAAAAGAGCGACTTTTTGTTGGTTTGCGGTGATTTTGGGTTCATTTGGGATGGCGGCAAGGACGAGGCTTCCTTCCTGAAAAAAATTGGCAATAAGAAGTACACCGTTGCGTTTGTCGATGGCTCACATGAAAACTTTGACCTGCTGGATAAGTACCCGCTGGAGGAATGGGGAGGTGCGCAGGCGCGGCATATAAACGGAAACCTGTGGCATCTTGTGCGCGGTCAGGTCTATGACCTTGGTGGAGAGCGTGTGTTTGCTATGGGTGGTGGAGAGAACACGGACTTTGACACCCAAACGTCCTCCTCAAACGAGTGGACGGGACGCGAGATGCCAACGGATGATGAACTGCGTTTTGGCGCGGCGAACCTTAAGGCGGCGGGTAACGCGGTAGAGTACATCGTTACGCATGAACCGCCGATGAAGCTCAAGGAGTTTTTAGGTCTGCGGCAAAAGGGAGAAACCCGCGTGACCGGTTTGAACACATACCTTGAGGAGCTATCACATGCGGTAACCTTCACACGCTGGTTCTTCGGCTCGCTGCACTTGGATAAGCACGTATCCGGGACATATGCGGCCGTTTTCCAGAATGTTGTGAACGCGAAAACAGGGCGGACCCTGTGAGGGTTTTGCAAGGGCGGATGGATATCCGCTCTTTTTTATCATCTCCGCCTTTGACAAATGGCGTAAAAAGCTGTATACTCATGGACAAAAATGAATGCGGGAGGCGCAAATGGCGCGACAGGAAATGGCGCGGATCTTGCAAAACGAGTGCATTGCTTTAGATACCTACTCCCTCTGGCTGGACTGCCCGGCGCTTGCCCGGGAAGCGCAGCCGGGGCAGTTTGTGCATGTGCTTTGTGGAGAAAAAACGCTGCGTAGGCCCATCAGCATTTGCCACGCAGACGCGCTTTTGGGACGGATTACCCTTGTCTACGCCGTGCACGGTGAAGGCACAGCATGGCTCAGCAGATGCCTTCGCGGTCAGCAGCTTGACGTTTTGGGCCCGTTGGGTAACGGCTTCCCGGTGTTGGAAAAGCCTGCAAGGCTGCTCGTCGTTGGCGGCGGGATTGGCGTGCCGCCGCTGCTGGATTGTTCGCTTCGCTGCGGCGCAAAAAGTGTTGACGCTGTTCTGGGCTTCCGCACGCAGGCACAATGTATTTTGGAAGCGGAGTTTGAACGAAAGTGCGCGTCGGTTACCATATGCACGGAGGACGGAAGCTACGGTGTGCCCGGCCGTGTTACCGCACCAATGGAAGCGTTGCTGCAGCAGGGCGGTTACAGTGCGGTTTATGCCTGCGGGCCAGTCCCCATGCTAAACGCGGTGGTGCAAACGGTCGCAAAATACGGCGTGCCCTGCCAGATATCACTTGAGGAGCGCATGGGCTGCGGCGTGGGCGCGTGCCTTGTCTGCGCGGCAAAAATACGGCGCACGGGCACGGAGGACTATCTGCGTGTGTGTAAGGAAGGCCCGGTTTTTAATGCGGAGGAGGTTGTTTTTGAATGAATCTGCTGAATGTGAGCCTTTGCGGCGTTGACTTCAAAAATCCTGTGATTACCGCGTCCGGAACCTATGGTTTTGGCAAGGATTACACCGACTTTTTCCCGCTTGAAAGGCTTGGCGGAATCTCCTGCAAGGGCATGACCCTGCTCCCGCGCCTTGGTAATCCGCCGCCGCGCATTGCGGAAACCGCATCGGGCATCCTTAACAGTGTGGGGCTGCAAAATCCCGGCGTGGCGCACTTTATCCGTGAAGATTTGCCGTGGCTGCTGGCACAAAATACGGTGGCGATTGCCAATGCGGCCGGCTCCACTTTAGAGGACTACGTACAAAATGTGGAACAACTGGCGCAAAGCGGCGTGCACATGATTGAGCTGAATATCTCCTGCCCCAATGTGAGAGAGGGCGGCGTTGCGTTTGGGACATCCTGCGCCAACGTGGAAAAAACCGTCATGGCGGTCAAAAAAGTGTGCGGAGCGAAGCCACTAATTGTCAAGCTCTCGCCAAATGTGACGAGCATTGTGGAAATTGCACGCGCGGCGGAATCGGCAGGTGCTGATGCGCTGAGCTTAATCAACACCATTACAGGCATGAAAATTGATGTAGAAACACACCGTCCAATCCTACGTAACAACACAGGCGGACTCTCAGGCGCGGCGGTATTGCCAGTTGCTGTGCGCATGGTCTGGGAAGTGCGCCGTGCGGTGAGCCTGCCAATTATCGGCATGGGCGGGGTGACAAAATGGCAGGATGCGGCGGAGCTAATCCTCGCGGGTGCGGACGCAATCCAAATAGGCACAGCGTGCTTTACCAACCCAATGGCCCCGCTGGAAATTATTGACGGGCTGGAAGCTTGGGCAGAACGTGAATGCTGCGGCAATATCAGCGAACTGAGCGGACAGGTGCGCGCATGGTGATTTTTGGGGTGGACTTGGGTAACGCACGGACGGGGCTTGCCGTCTGCGACCCGGGTGAGGTGCTTGCCTCTCCGGTTACGCAGTTAGAGTGTAAAGGTAAAAGCCTCTCCAGCATTGCCGAGCTAATTGCCGAGCGCGCAAAAAAACACGGTGTGGCTGAAATTGTTGTAGGGTATCCCAAAAAAATGGATGGTACGTCTGGTGCGTCGGCTGTAAAGTGCAAAGACTTTGCAGCTAAGCTGGAACAGATTTGCGGTCTGCCTGTTGTGCTGCGGGACGAGCGGCTCACGACCGTGATGGCGCATAGTGCACTGAGCGCCGCTGACGTACACGGGAAGAAGCGCAAAGCCGTCACGGATGCGGCGGCGGCGGTAATCATTTTGCAGGAATATTTGGATTTTAGAAGAAACCGGTAGTCGCGCGAAAGGAAATTTTAGTGAATCTTCACATTGGTGATCAATCAATCCCGCCCAAGGATATCTTAGGGCTGTTTGATTTAGATGCCATTACCATGGAAAAATCTACGCGTGACACCCTCAACAAGGCGCAGGCAAACGGCTTGCTTCGTGATTTTTGCGCAGGCGAGTTGCCGCGTAGTCTTGTTTTGGCCGTGGATAAAGCGCAGCAAGCGTGGTATTATCTTGCTGCGCCAAACACGGCCACGCTGCGCAAGCGTATGCGCGTTGCTTTGTAAAGATGGCAATTCTCCATACCCCTGATTGACAGGCAAGGAATAGACCCTAAATGTTATGACGCCTTGAGTTGTAAGCGCAGCTTGTCACTGATCATGGCAATAAATTCGCTGTTCGTGGGCTTGCCGCGGCTGTTCTGGATGGTGTAGCCAAAATATGAGCTGAGCACGTCCACATCGCCGCGATCCCACGCAACCTCAATCGCGTGACGGATGGCTCGCTCAACACGGCTGGCGGTCGTCTGATTTTCCTTCGCAACGGTCGGATAGAGTAGCTTTGTGACCGCGTTCATCATGGAGGCGTCCTGCACACTCATGCGGATTGCTTCGCGCAGATACTGATAACCCTTGATGTGCGCCGGAACGCCGATTTGATGCATAATCTCACTGATTGTTACATCCAGATCATTGGGGATAACGCGCACATTGCGGCGGCGGCTCATGCGCTCGCTGCGCTGGATGATCCGTTCCGCAAGCATGTCGGGGTCAAACGGCTTGAGTATGTAATAATCTGCGCCGGCGTCTAAAATATCTTGCTCGAACGCGGCGTTGTCCATACCCGAGAGCACGAAAACCAACGGACGTTTTGCCATCTTCATCAAACGAAGTTGGGCAAGTACGCCAAGTGCGTCCAAGCGCGGCATAAAAGCGTCAAGCAGAAGCACGTCAGGCGATGGTCCTTGTCCGAGACTTTCGACGACAAGCCTGCCATCCTTTGACATTGTTTGCACCTCAAACCCTCTCATGCGCAAGGTTTGGGCGCAAAGGGCGGCAAAATCCGTGCCTTCCTCCACCAACAGAACTTTCAACCTTTTTTCCATTATGTTTACCTCCTGTATTTGTTTTCGAAGGTATTCTACCCTATTAGGGAATATTTGTCAACGGAGGAAATGTGAACGATTATCCATTTTTCCGACAGCGATTTGGGAAATATTCCCGTAGATTTTAGGAGATGTGAAGATTTTGTGTATTTTGTCGCAGAATTTTGAAATGCGTGGAAATATATCACTCTTGTGGTATTTCAGGTCCAATCACTCAAGATGTGGGATTTGTGATTACTGCACTTTTCATATGCCAAGAATATAAAACATACATAGCAAGAAGGTGGGCATTACCCGCTTTCATATGATGTGCAGATGCATGATCTGAGACTAATCGTCATCCCACGGCGGCGGCTCGTCCGCCTGCGGAATAATACTGCCGCCAAGTGCGGTACGTTCGTAATATTGTGCCTTGCTGACGAGCACTTTGCGCGGTTTGCTGCCCTCAAACGGCCCCACAATGCCAGCCTGCTCCAACTCGTCAATCACGCGGGAAGCACGGGCATAGCCCAGCTTCAACCGCCGCTGCAGCAGCGTAGTACTTGCCATTTCCGCTTCCACAACCACGCGCACGGCCTCCTCAAACATTTCATCATGCTCGCTGCCGGCAGAGCTGCCAAGGTCGTCCAGCGCGCCGCGCTTGGATTTGCCGAGCTCCGTGGAAAGCTTCTCAATCTCATCCAGCACACCGTCGTTGTATTCCGCGCCCTCCTGCATGGAGATAAAGCGCACAACCTGCTCAACCTCCGCATCTGAGATATAGCATCCCTGCACACGCACAGGCTTTTGCAGATCCACGGGCAGGAAAAGCATATCTCCATAGCCCAGAAGCTTCTCCGCACCGGACATATCAAGGATTGTCCGGCTGTCCACCTGACTGGAAACCGAAAGCGCAATGCGGCTGGGGATGTTCGCCTTGATAAGCCCGGTAATGACGTCCACAGAAGGCCGCTGCGTTGCAATGACCAGATGTATTCCCGCAGCACGCGCCTTTTGCGCCAAACGGCAGATGGAATCTTCCACCTCTTTTGGGGCGACCATCATCAGGTCAGCCAGCTCGTCAATAAAAATCACCATACGGGTAATGGGGTCAAATTCACCACTGCGCGCGGCAAGGTCGTTGTAGCCGCTGACGTCACGTACACCGCGCTCCGAAAGCAGCTTGTAGCGCTTTTCCATTTCTCCCACAGCCCACGCGAGCGCGCCTGCCGCCTTACGCGTATCGGACACCACAGGGATTTCCAAGTGCGGCACGCCGTTGTAGACCGAAAACTCCACCTGCTTAGGGTCAATCATCAGCAGGCGGACCTCGCCGGGTTTGGCGTTGAACAGCAGGCTGACAATCATCGTATTCATGCAGACGGATTTGCCCGAGCCGGTCGTTCCGGCAATGAGAAGGTGCGGCATCTTCGCCAAATCCGCGCAGACCACACTGCCGCTGATATCGCGTCCCAGCGCCACATTGAGCTTTGAACGTGAACGGTGGTAGACCGGGCTGTCAAGGATTTCGCGCAGACCGACGGCGGCTTTGTGCTTGTTGGGCACCTCGATGCCAATTGCGGATTTGCCGGGGATCGGCGCTTCAATCCGCACGCCGACTGCGGCAAGGCGCAACGCAATGTCGTCCGCAAGGTTGGTGATTCGATTAATGCGCACGCCGGCTTCCGGCACAAGCTCATAGCGTGTGACGGACGGACCGTGCGACACTTCGGCAATGCTTGCATGCACACCAAAGCTCGCGAGTGTTTCGAGCAGCGTCCGCTTGGTGGATTGCTCTTGCTCGTTGGTTCGGCTGGAATTTATATCCGAAGTGATTTCTTTTAACAGGGTGAGCGGCGGACAGCGGTACACTATGTCCGTGTCGGGAGACGTCGGATCCGGCTCGGGCGGCGGCGTTTGAGGGATAAACGCCTTTTGGAGAGGGACGCGCTTGGGGTCAAATATGCGGATAACGTCTTTGTCATGCGAGGAAAGCCCCGCGTTCGCGTCAGGTTCCGGTGGCGGCGTGGAGTTGCTCCATTCGTCAAGGGCTGCGGTACCCGCCTTGGAAGGCTGTGTTTTCCTACGGCCAGCCGTGGTGCTTTTTACAATTGGGCGCGCATTTACCGGAACTTTTCCGCTCACCTTGTGACCGACCTTTTTGGCTCCACTGCCAACATTTTTGACAGCTGAAACCACTGTCTGGCGTGTCCAGAGTAAAATCAGCGTAAGCAGGCTCACTCCAAGGATAACAAGCGCCGGGGCAATGCCAAGTCTGCCCAGCAACGCACCAAAAATCGCACCAAACGCGCCGCCGCTGCGCAGAATCTCAACATTGTTGAAGGCGTCCGCAAGCTGTTGGGGCCAGGGCGTGTTGAAGTAAAAATCCTTGTGCCACAGCACATGCCAGCTTGTCAGCAAAACCGTGCCGACCGCAAAAAGATATTTGCCGAAGCTGCCAGCCTTTTGCTGCACGGACTTAAACGAGAGCGCGATTGCTGAGGAAATGCAGATAATGACCAGACCATAAGCCCCTATTCCGAATACCCCGCGGTAAACGTTATGAAGCCAAAACCATGCGTTTTGCCCCGGAATGATGCACAGAAAGAACAGCACCAGCCCCGCCGCAAACGCCAGAACTGAACCGTGCTCCAGCAGTTTGCCTGAGCGTTTGCCAAACGGCCGTGGCGGAGCAGGTGCGGCGCCTGTGCGCTTTTTCCGTCCGCCGGAAACATTACCGTTTTTGCCGCCGGCGGAGCTTTTGCCGCTATTCGACGTGCCGGACTTGCTGCGTTGATTTTCTTCTGCCATACTTCCCCTCCGTGCATTTGTTCTGCTGGGAATTATAGCATTTTTGGGTGCAAAACGCAAATTTGCTTAATCAATATTAGGTTCGCTTTTTGCTTGGCGGTCGCTTTAGAATACATAATGGCAAACACTTTTGCAATGAAATCTACCTACAGCTTAACCTGCCGCATAAGCATATGCTTATGCGGCAGGTTAACCGTTCGGTATATTTTATGCTAAAAGTCTGCTAAACTACAGCCCAGCTAATTAAGCATATGCACATCAATACGACCGCCGCATTGACGTGCTGGGCTGTGGACAATAAGCACTTAACACAAAACATTCACAAAATCAATAATCTGGCAGGGCAAATCTTTGAAATGATGGAGATGCTTTGCTGCGCCGTCAGGAGGACGGTGGCTGGC
>JAIRYC010000064.1 GCA_031267965.1 Oscillospiraceae bacterium
GTGGCCGGTGTGGAAGAAAAAGATCTGCGCTATGATGCGTGTTTGCAAAGCAATGGCGGCGCCTTTGCGACGATTACTGAGCAAAAAAACAATGGCAACGGCAAAATTAAGATCAAGGGGCTGCAAGCAACGGACTCATTGACGCTGGCGGTTTTGGTGAGAAATGGCACCAACCAGACCTTGACGATTAACTTCGCGGTCAAGCCAAAGCAAGTGAAGGTCACGGGGGTAACGGTCAAACCAACGAGTAAATTCCTTTTCGGCGGTCAAAGCTTTACGATTGCGCCAACCATTTCGCCATCGAACGCGACAAACAAAAATGTAACTTGGAGCATCGGGAACACATCTGTCGCCACCGTTGACAGCAAAGGGAAAGTGACGGCAAAAAACAAGGCAGGAACTGCTAAAATTACTTGCAAAACAAAAGACCAAGGCAAAACGGCTGTATGCACCGTGACGGTTTCTGTCGGAAAAAGCAGAACTTTAGGCACGCAAAACTCAAGCTTATGGACTTCAGGTTATACGCCGGACGAGTGGGCGGATTACTATGCTCGGTTGGGGTGGCAATACCCGCTGCAAAATACGAGCAACACACGAATATCGGCTAGCTCCCACGATCCAAGCTATCCATCTTATGGCTATAGCGTAATGCTCAATGGAATCCGTAAAAGATACAAGGTGGGAGATCATGGTCGTGCTCGGCGGTCTGTACGGACTTCGCCTTTCGGAAATCATCGGCCTTCGATTGCAAAATATCGACATCGAAAATGGCGCCTTTTCCGTCGTGGAGCAGTTGCCGTTCAAGCTCCCGAAAGACACGAAGATCGTTGCCGAGTTTGCGCCGCCGAAATCCCATGGGCGGACTCTACCGATAACGGATGAAACAATGCCATTCTTCCATAATCAGTTATCGCTTCTGACGAAACAAAAAGAGGAAGCGCGGCAAAGCGGAACGCCGTACTACGATAATTCCCTGTTGATATGCCGGGCGAACGGGGAACCGCACAACCGTTCCGTTATATCCTCGACATGGAAACGGATGCTCGTAAGCCACAAGCTACCCCATATGCGATTCCATGACCTCAGACATACGACGGCGACCAATCTACACGGTCTGACCGGCGACTTCTATACGGTCGGTGAAATCCTCGGGCATACGCTGAAGGGCCTGGGGTTCTCCCTCGGTATCAGCGGAAACCTCGAATCGGTCACGGCGCAGTATATTGACGTGCGGATCGACCGGAAAAAATCAATCCTTGATGTATACCATCAGGCATTGGGGCTGAATAAGGACGCAAAAAATCAGGAAATGAAGCCTGATGTTCCCGAGGAAAAAATATCACGGAAACGGTCTGAAACGAGTCTTTGACGGCATATCTTCCCATAACTTCTCGTAGATTCTCATAAGTTTTTAGAAATCAGGGCACCAAAAGGGCGCCACGGCATACATGGTTTCGTATATTTATGCAATTTTGAGAGGAAGCATATTTTTGCCAACAGAGTGTTTTCAAGGACAAAATCGGCACTTCGACAAACCTGAACTTGTCTGATCGTGACAAATAGAAAAGCCCTGAACATATTGATTTGTCAGGATTTTTCGACGATTGTGGCGGAGAAGGAGGGATTCGAACCCTCGAATGAGTTACCCCATTACGTGATTTCCAATCACGCGCGCTCGACCGGACTACGCGACTTCTCCATGTATAAATATTCAGTTTTAACGACCGAAAAAGCGATTTCCAATCATGCGCCCTCGACCAAACTAGGCGACCTCTCCAAGTAAAAGCTATTCAGTTGTTTGTGAGTCTCGGCATACGGATTCCAATCAATAAACCCATCAATATCGCTGGGTTCCTCCCTGTTTCTCCTCGTTCGTGTACGTTCGTCTACGAACTCGAAAATCCAGTAATATCAAGCGCACCTCTGTTCATCTGAGAAAAACTCGCCCCACTGCGGGCGTTCTGATCCACAGTTCATTCGAACCGTTTCTCTAACCTTTAGTCGAATTTTTCACCTCTGAAAAATTGAAAGTCATATATCAAGAAATCGTGCACCACCTTGTTGCGATTCTGAATAATTATTATAGCACATAAAACCCAAAAAGTCAAATATATTTTTTAACGGTGGTGCTGCGAAACTTATGCTAAGCTACTACGAAAAGACTCCACAAGTTTAGATTGCGAAGTAGAGGCGTAAAATTTTGAAAAAAGAAGAAGTGTCAAGTCAACCATTTGTATGCTGCAAGAAACTACGCAAGTCTTTCGCCGGAACCGCACAAACCAATGTCGCTGGCAACCATTGTTGTTTTCAATTTCCCATGTTTACGCTTGGATTTGGATTAACCTTTCCGGTGAAATAAAGGCTGTCCATGAAATAACCGGCGTGTCTATGACAACCATTATCAAGGGAAAAAAGGAACTGCAAGAAGGCAATCTAGAACAAAATCGGGTTCGCAAGAGTGACGGGATGGGGTAGAAAATATACGGAAAAGTATGGCAGCATTCAGGATGAGATTGAAAAAATAATAAAGGACGGCACATTTGGCAATCCGGAAAAACCTTGTTATGGACAACAAAAAACCTAAGAACTGAGGAACGGGTATTGCGTGAAAGGGGATTTGACGTCACCCATGATACGATTGGCAACGTATTGCGAGATATGGGAACCTGTAATATCCGTAGACGCAAAGAAAAAAGAGAATATCGGCAATTTCAAAAACGACGGCGCGGAATATAGCCGGAAGAAAGAACCGACAAAAGTCTTGGATAAGGAACTTGGCAAGGTCGCGCCATATGGAATATATGACATGAATCGCAACAAAGCGTTCGTGAATTTGGGTATTTCTCATGACACTGCGGCATTTGCGGTGGAGAGCATCCCGCGATGGTGGCAAACACTTGGGAGGAACACATACCCGACTGCCTCGAAATTATTGATCAACAGCGATAATGGCGGCAGCAATGGATCAAGGACTAAACTCTGGAAAAAGCAACTGCAACAATTTGCAAATACAACCGGTTTGGATGTGCATATCTCTCATTTCCCACCGGGCATATCGAAATGGAACAAGATCAAACATAAGATGTTTTGTTTCATCAGCAAAAACTGGCGAGGTAATCCTTTGATATCTGTGGAAACAGCGATTGATTTGATCTCAAACACAACTACGGCAAAAGGACTAAAAGTAGTTTGCATAAAAGATGAGAACACATATAAAGTGGGAACAAAGGTAACAGATGAGGAAAGACGACAACGATATGATGCACCTCCGCTCTTTGATGAACGACTACCATCTGCGGGATTTGAGCGGCAAAATCAAGACGGTGCTGCACCCCAAAGCGCGGAGCGGACAGTTGATTACGGGGCAAAGCGGGCTATATGCCGTATTACAGCTGCAGACAAAGCAATTCCGTTAGTACGTTGGAGAATACAGGATGAGCAAGGAGTAATTTTGCAAGCGTCTACAATATATATATGATGGAAGAAGCGCATACAGTGCTGGCCTGTAGTGCGGGCGCAGTGACCAAGCTCAAGGAGCCGGATGGCAAAAAGATAGAGCGCGTGTTCAACTTTAAATTCCCGTACGAATATCTTACGCGCTTTGAAGAAATTCTGGCATGCAAAGCGGAAATCAAGCGCTTTTACTGCAAGGGCGGGGTATGCTAGAGAGCAGACTACACAGAAAAAAACGTGTAAGAAACTCGATTATATGTGCGTATATATCTCATAAAACGCCCTCAGAATTTGACAGACCTGTTGTGACTGTGTTATACTACCGTTGGATATATGTGTATTTTGTGGGAGCGGATATTTTCTAGGATATTAAGGAGCGCTACATTGTCCAAAAAAAAGCAGCAATCACTGGTTAACGGTGCCATTGTCCTTACCTTTGCCATGCTGGCGGTTAAGGTCATTGGGATACTGTTTAAAATGCCGCTGACAAACACCATAGGGATGATTGGGCGCGGCTATTTTGATTTGGTTTATCAAATCTACACGCCTATTTTCGCCATTTCTGTAGCGGGGCTGCCAATTGCCGTAGCGCGTATGATTTCAGAGAGCGTGGCTCTCAAACGCTACCGCGACACCAGAGCGATTTTGCAGGCCTCGCGTAAAATCTTTTTAATTGCAGGCATTGTCGGCACTGCCATCCTTATGATTATAGCTAAGCCTTATATCCTCATTACAAACGCACCGAATGAGATCATGCCTGGTATTATTGCAGTTGCGCCGGCAATCTTTTTCTGTTGCATGATGTCCTCGTACCGCGGTTATTATGAAGGCTTGCGCAACATGAACCCTACCGCCGCGTCACAATTCATTGAGGCGTTGGGTAAACTGATTGTGGGTCTGCTGCTTGCAAAAATGGTGCTGAATTATGGCATGGTGGGCGTTTATGACAAAACCAAAACTGCCGATGGTACTGCCGAGGTTTTTGGGACCGTCGTTCACAACGAAACCGAAGCCTATGCGGCGATTATCCCTTGGGCAGCGGTCGGTGCCGTGCTTGGCGTGACAATCGGCTCGATTTTGGGTCTGTTTTACCTGATGGCACGCCACAAACTGAATGGCGACGGCTTGACACGGCTTGATCTGGAGCTTTCACCCGAAGCCAAGGACCGGCGAGCAATCAGCAAGGAACTGCTCAAGATTGCGTTGCCAGTGGTTGCCGGGGCGCTTATCCTCAACGTTTCCAATCTGATTGATACAATGACCATTGTTGGACGCACCTCCGTTGCGCTTGGCAAAGATTTTGGTACTGTCTGGGCAATGCACAGCGGCGCTCTTGATTCGGCGCTGGCAAATGAAAACCTAATCCTTGGTTCAGATGCACAGGCCAACAATAAGCTCATTGCCACCTATCTTTTTGGCGCGTACAACACTGGCGTCGACTTCCGCAACCTTGTGCCAACGATCACATCCGGTTTTGGGATAAGTGTTCTGCCAGTGCTTGCCGCCGCATGGGCAACCCGTAACCGCGAAGAGGTTCGCCGCAGTATCGACAGCATTATGCGCCTGTGTCTGCTCATTGCGCTCCCCGCAGGCTTTGGCATTGCGATATTGGCAAAGCCTCTGCTAACCATCATTTACGGCGTTGGCAACGCGTCGGACGGAATTACTGTGGCAGTACCGGTTCTGCAGGTTTACGGCGTTGTAACGGCCCTTCTTGCGCTCTCAACGCCAATTACAAACATGCTCCAGGGGCTTGGGCGCACGGATATCCCAGTAAAGACAATGGCGTTCTGTACGGTTGTCAAAATCATCTGCAATATTGTGCTCATCGGCATTCCCGCGCTCAATATCTATGGCTCAATGATTGGCACGATCATCTTCTATATTTTTGATGTTGGTGTTAATCTTTACTTCCTCAAAAAGATAACGCAAGTGCGCATTAATTGGAAAAGCGTGTTTGTCAAGCCGCTCGCCTGTGCGATTCTTTGCGGGGGCGCTGCCTGGGCAGGCTATGGGCTGTCGCGGCGTGGTATTGAAAAAATCTTGCCCAGCCTGACCGATATGTCATTCTTCCAGTCTGGGTTTGGCGCAAAGCTAGGCGATTATTTGCTCAACGCAAACACGCTGGCTGCTTTGATTTCGGTGCTGATTTCGATAATCATTTACGTTGTAGCCCTGCTTTTGACGAAAAGCGTCACTAGAGATGATGTAATTGGGTTGCCAAAGGGAGAAAAAATCGCAAAAGCACTTGCAAAACGCGGACTTTTAGGGTAAAATAGTATGCAACACAGATACCAAACAATCATACTCTGCTAATCAGGCTATATCTTTGCGTAAAAGGGGGAGCGCAGATGTACCAGTATCCGCCAAAAGAGCGTTATACAACTGATGACCTGCGAGCGATTATTCGTATTCTCCGTACCCCCAACGGTTGCCCGTGGGATAGGGAGCAGACGCATGAAAGCATCCGCAAAAATCTTATTGAGGAGTGCTATGAGGCGCTGGAGGCAATTAACCGCGCTGATAATACACTGCTTGCCGAAGAACTGGGCGACGTGTTGCTGCAAGTGTATCTGCACGCGCAAATTGCCGAGGATGAGGCTGCATTTACCTTTGAAGATGTGGCGGACGGAATTTGTAAGAAGCTCATCCTGCGTCACCCGCACGTTTTTGGCGATATGAGCGCTGCGACAGGTGATGAGGCGCTTGCCAATTGGGACGCGGTCAAACGTAAATCTAAGGGACAAGCCCCTGGCAGCGCGCCAATGCTTGATATTCCACGGGAATTCCCAGCGCTTATGCGGGCGCAAAAAGTCCAAACTAAGGCGCGTATGGCGGGTATGGATTTTCCGGATTTATCGGCCTGTATTGCTGAGTTGCGTGAAGAGATGGATGAGTTAAGGCAGGCAGTGCAGTCAAATAATCCGAGCGCAGTTGCAGAGAAATTGGGTGACCTGCTGTTTTCGGCAGTAAACGTCGCGAGGTTTGCGGAGTTGGATGCTGAGGAAACACTCACTGCAGCCACCGAAAAATTCATCAATCAATTTATAAAGCTGGAGCAATCGTTGGACAATCTAATGATGCAGCATAGCCAAAACGAATTGAATACACTGTGGAAGAAAATCAAATATGCGTGAATCTGGGCAAAACCCAGTTCATATAAAAAACAACCCGATCAAAGGAGAGAACAGACATGAACAAAGCAGAACTCATCGCCGCCGTTGCCGAGAAGCAGGGCGTTGCAAAAACGCAGGCTGCCGTAGCCGTTGAAGCAGTTTTTGGCGCGATTGAAGACGCGCTCAAAGCAGGTGACCGTGTGCAACTCGTTGGCTTCGGCACATTTGAGGTCAAAGACCGCCCCGCACGCAAGGGCCAGAACCCCAAGACCGGCGAGAAGATCGATATTCCCGCCAGCAAAGCCCCTGTTTTCAAGGCAGGCAAGAGCCTGAAAGAATTGGTTAAGTAGCCCCCCCTTCAGGGCGGACTATTGCTCCAATTTGCCCGCGTTGTCCATTTACGGATCGCGCGGGGATTTGCGTACGGTTTCAGAAACATCCGCAGAGGTGTGATCAGAACTTTGTTCAGCTTTTAAGATTTTGCAAGATAACGCAAGGCTTGAAAAAGCAACACTTTCAGTCTTTAAGGTAACAGTGGCTTATTTCAGTTTTCAACTCGGGAAGCAGTTCTCTTATTTAAAGAATTAAATTCAGCAGGGCTGCCAAATTGATCAGTGTATAAATAACATAAACGCTCTTTGAAGACCAAGGTTTCCGGGTGCTCTATGCCTATAACCGAAGCTCTGATACGAAAAGCTTTAGTGAATCATTCCATCGAAATTTGCGTATCTTGCACTTGATACTCCCAAGTTTGGCTATCTCAAGTGCTTTTACTCCCGAAGCAAGTGCCTTTTCTCTTTCGCCAATTTGGGTGTATGTCAATGCAAGGTGGTGATATGCGGCTGCAGTTTGCCAATGATTTTCGCCAAAGAACTGTTGAGATACCTTTGCGCACGCTTTGAACGCAAAGTATTATTCGCTAACCACAATTGTTAAACTCCATGATCGCAATATCGGCACACCAGTCCAGCTGCTGTTTCATAGAACAAGTGCGGCAGATACACTTCATTTTGAGTAATACATCGCGGATTTAAGCATTGCGCATCGTGCGTACTCGCGAGAGTTTTTGTCACACATCGATCACTGTGCTCAGTAATGCGCTGAATCAGAGCCATGCGGGCATAAAGCCCATACTCCGTCTGAGCAAAATATGCTGCACGCGAATCCTCATCCACATCCACAGTGATTTCATCCACACGTGGCAACGGGTGCAGTATACGCAGCCCCGGCTTTGCAATCGCAAGCTTTGCCGCGTCCAGCACAAATACCCCCTTTTGCCGTTCATATTCCTCAGGGCTGGCAAAACGTTCCTTTTGTATGCGTGTCATGTAGAGCACATCCAGCGTCGGCAATGCATCTTCCAAGCTCTCGGAGAATTCAACAATACAGCCGTTCGCGGTTATTTCGTCCTGCAAATACTGCGGAAGCGTCAACTGCGGCGTCGAGATGAGCACAAAGCGGTTATTTTTGTATCGTGAGAGCGTGCGCACCAGCGAGTGCACAGTACGTCCGTTTTTGTTGTCACCGCAAAGCCCGACCGTCAGGTTCTCCAATCGACCAACAGTGTAGTTGAGGGTTGTGAGGTCTGTAAGTGTCTGCGTCGGGTGCAGATGACCGCCGTCACCCGCGTTAATAACCGGACAGCGCGTATAGAACGAGGCCGCCAGCGCCGCACCTTCCCACGGGGAGCGTATAACCAGCACATCGGCGTAATTGCTGGTAACACGCACAGTGTCTTTCAGGCTCTCTCCCTTTTTAACGGAAGTATTTCCCGGGTCGTCAAAGCCGATAAGTTTGCCGCCAAGGCGCAGCATTGCCGCCTGAAACGACATTTTCGTACGCGTGGACGGCTCATAAAAAAGTGTCGCCATAATTTTGTGCTGGCAGCTGCCGCGATAGTAGCTCGGGTTCTGTGATATTTCGCCAGCAAAGCGCAGGATGTCCGTCAACTCCGACGGGCGCAGGTCAACTAAGTCAATCAAATCGCGCAGATGCATAATTAATTTAGACCTCTAATCTATATTTTGCCTAACATTTTATTTATATCTTCTTCCTTACTCTATTATAATAATTGAGAGAACCATCTGATGAAGATTTTAATTCACGTGTAATTTTACCATAATCACCAAAGTTATCAAGCGGCCATGCCATTTTCTTCCTCCTAATATAACAATAAGCTACAAAATTATACTATATGTTCGTAGAAATTACAACTTCTATAATGAAGCCTAAGGCGCTTTTGCGTTATTCCTCAATTTCTACGCCAAAATATTCGTTCAGGAGTGGAGTTGAGTTAAAGGTAAATTCGCCAAGAAGCTGAACAAAAAATTGATGAACTGCCAAAATACTCAGTCTTAAATATTATACATATCTTGCAATCACAAATCAAGCCCGACATTTTCTATGTGTGGATAATTAGCACTTAATATGATACAATAATTAGTGCTAGTATCCTCCCTCCCATCTGATATTTGGAACTCCTGATAATAGGTTAGCACTTCGGGAGGGTGCGGGTCTTTGTCACGCGTCGGACAATTTTTAGACAGATTTTAGAAAAGGGGGTGAGCGTCTTGCGCTTATGTTTCGGCACATTTGCGAACGTCCTGTTGAAAAACCGCTCTAATAAGGCGGTTAATCGCAATATGGTGGGGCAAACGCTGGTTGATTTTATCGACCCTCATTTTCTTTGCGACGGCTCATGCCTGTACAAGCTGTTAGACCGTTCCCGCGACCTCACGGCAGATTTAGTGCGCGTAGAACTCGATACCGCAGACCTTTGCGATAAGTTTCAGAAATACACGAAGGATTATCTTTCCAAAAGTCACAATCTCATTTTCCTTGATTTCTTTAACCTAATCCTCAGTGATGAATCCCTCACGACAGACGTAAAAACAGACCTCATCAAGAAAACCAAGTTGCAGGGCGCGGATTTGCCGCAATTTCTCGCTGAGATTTTTTTATTTGTGATTAAATACACGAACAACGAGCTAAAAGGCACGGAATCGCCGTCCATCGCCCCGCGCCCCGAAGCCGAGGAGCGTGTGCTTTATGTGGAGATGGCGTTGTGTGCAGTGAAAGAAAAGAATCTTGAAATACTGGATTTTGCGCTGACGAATCAGGAAAACAACATATATCTTGAAGCATGTTTTAACCGCGCTGGCAATGAACGCGCCGTGTATGGCAGAACCGTCTTTTATCGAGGTATTTCATCACAATTTCTCACGAATCACCAATAAGGTTTATCGCGCCCGCGCATTTCAGCATTACCTTACGGACGGCTACTTCAAGGATCACCCCGATTTATAAGCAATTCAAGCAGTAACGAAAGAATGATGTGCTATGGCGGTTTTCGGGAAGAACATACTGGAAAACCTAACTACGGGTATGTATTCGTATTCACGGGTAATGTTCCGTGAGTACATACAGAATGCTTGTGATGCCGTCGATTCGGCGATTGCGAGCGGTATCCTTGCACTCGGCGAGGAGCAGATAGATGTAAATATCGACCAATTCGCTCACTCCATAGAAATATCCGACAATGGTAGCGATATCCCAAAAGCAGATTTTGTCCGTGTGCTTCATATAAAGGTGCACTACCATCATATGCGCCGCGATAGACGCCGGTGAGGCATTGACAAGTCCAATATGAAGGGGGACATGTCAAAAATAGGAGCGCCTAATTTGGGCGCCCCTATAAACAAAGTTAAGGCGCTAATTTGGTATTTTCAAAACCTGCCCGGCATAGATGGTGTCGGAGGTTAGACCGTTTAATGCCTTAATCTCCGCATATCTCGTGCCATTGTTTTAGCTCCTTTCTGAATTGAGAGTTTTCGAGTTTTCCCGTACCTTACCTAACCAAAACTTGCCATATCGGACCGGGACTTGCCTCGCCTCACCTGCCTCGCCAAAACCAACTCAACCGCGCCAAGTCCCCCTGCCGCCGTCTGCGCAATTTGAATCTCAGGTCTGCTGTTGCTATCAGGAGCATGGAAAATGACATCCGGCGCGGCGACAAGGCCGCCGGAGAAAAGGCACTCGCGGCCAGATAGGGAGAAAAAGGCGCGGCTTTTTTAAGGTTGCACTTTTGCGGAATGTATAAAAATTTGAACTCGTTTTATAAATGACAAAAGGAAGCATTTGCGTGACGCTTTAAAAATACGGAAACATAAACTGAAAGTAGAGCTTGTGAAATACAACTCGGCTAAAATTATCCCTCGTCTCAAAATTTGTTCAGGCATCAGGTTTCGGTTCCTGAAACAAGTGACAGAGAGGTATTTTCCGTTTCGCTGAAATGCCGTCTGTGCCGCCGTTTAGAGTGAATGTGTATTTTGTGCAAGCACAAAATTTTAAAGAAGGCTTGCTGTAAACCGGCTCTATAAAAATTTTTAAAGGAGACAGTGGATATGGATATGTCATGTAAAATTCACAATTGCAATCCATGTGTAAAGAACGAATGTTGTTATTGCGGCGAATGTAATGGTTATTGTATAATAGGTCCCACCGGAGCCGCTGGCGCAACGGGAGTAGCCGGCCCCACGGGAGCCACAGGAGCCGCTGGCGCAACGGGAGTAACCGGTCCCACAGGAGCCGCTGGCATCACAGGAGCAGTTGGCGCAACGGGAGTAGCCGGTCCCACGGGTCCCACGGCGGCAATCATTTATCCGCAACCCTGAAAAGCCGCATAAATACGGGATTCTCCGAACACGGGAACCCATATCCATAATCACATTTGCGGCTTCTCATACATAACGAAAAAGCCCGTAGGTTCCAAGATAGAACCTGCGGGCTTTTTCTATGCTTTAGTCATTATTGTTAAAATGCTTCATTGTACTTATTACAATTTGGCGCTGCTCCTCCGTAAGCGTTCCCCATTGTAGCAGGAGTTCCCACTGGTCTGGCCTGAGCACTACGGCCTCGCCTTCGTCGGCAAAAAATTGTGCCATTGTTATACCAAACGCCCGGCATATTGCCTCTATCGTGGGATATGTCGGGGCGTTATTTCTTTTAAACAGATGCGAAATTGTGGATTGCGGTAAATCTGCTTCCTTTGCAAGTTTATATTCCGACCATTCCTTTGCATCCATCAATCGCTTGATACGTTCTTGTATGTCCATACATTTACCACCCTTCATGCTATTATTATAGTTGCAGGTAAGGCGGTATAATTAGTTGCAATGGGTCTTGATTGTATAGTCTTATAAGGCTACACTGATAAAGGCGCGCTGGATACGCGTTAATTCGACAAAGAAAGAGGTCATCATCAATGAACAGGAAAAAGAGCTTCACGCACATTTTTGAGAGAATAGCGGCAGAGCACAGTACCACGGTGGAGGAAGTCCGCCGAGAAATTGAGGCTGCTATACAGGCGGGATTCAATAACCCTGACCCTAAAGTGCAGGCACAATGGGCCAAGATACCTCGAAAGGGGGACATACCAACGCCAGACGAATTGATTACATACGTCGTCCGGCAAGCAAAGCAAAATGACGCCGAAGCGCTGCTCCGGCGTTATCTTTTATGGTGAGCATTATTGAAAAGAAACGCCAGCCGAAGCAATTTCTCGGCTGGCGTTTCTTTTGTCTCTCCGCCCTTATTCCTCCCGCTCGAATGGTACGCTGCAATCTCCGCATATTACGTTGACCTCCCGCGTGGCCCGAATGATGGTGCCGCACTCCGGGCAAACATATTTGATACTCCGGTTGATGGATTTCTTGCTGCCTCCCTTGCCGCCGCCTTCTTCCGGCAGGCGCGAATACCGTCCTCGCCTAAAGCGTCCCGGAGCCATGCTTCGGTTTCTGGTGTTACGGTAGTTACCGTCCAGCCATACTTTGGATGGCTTTTCAATGTACAGGCCGTGGGCCTCGGCGGTCGCTTTGAATTTCATATTGTGGTAATACCCGTTATTGCTTACGTCCTGTATTCCATTTTGAAGGTTGTACAGGTGGGCCATTTCATGGAGCAGCGTTGCGCATACCTCGTTCATAGGCCGGTCAAGATATTCCGCGCAAAGGTTAATCTCGCGGTATTTCTCGTCCTCTGCGTTCCATATCTCGTAAACGCTGCACCAGCCATAGGAACCGCGTCCGCCGTCCGGGGATACGGTGATCGCCGGGCGAATGAGCTCGTTATTGTAAAAATGCGCATTGAACAGGTCGAACATGTCCTCAGTTTTCTTTACGATTTCAGATATTTTCAGCATTGCCGTGGCCTCCTTAAAATTATGTTTCAATTCTGTGTGTCACAGCTTATCCATTCACGGGTGGAAAGCAAGCTCTAAACATATCTTTTAAGAAAGAAATTTGCATGAAAAAGCCCCGCTGAAGCGGGGCTTTTAGTCCGATAGATATTAACCCTTCCAGAAATGCGTGAAACCTATCGCGTCATATATTTGCCCCATGGTATCAACGCGGGCGTCGGAACCTTGCACGCCGCTTTCATCAAGTACCAATTCAACCAAAGAGCAGAAGTCAAGCTCCTCCTCAACACTTGTAATGCCTTTTGATAAATAGGGTTCAATCTCTTTGAAAAGTCTCTCGACAAGTTTCTTTCGCCTACCAATTTTCTTCATTGGCGCTTTGTCAATGATTTTTTGAAGCCTCTCGATTGTGAAGTCTTGTTGCATGATTTTCCTCTTTCTCGGCATTTGCCGGTTTTATTACCGATACCCTCGGTTGTGTCACAGCTTACGCAAAACCGGTAAAATGACAAGCCTTTTAAGCAAAAAGAAAAGCCCCGCCGAAGCGGGGCCAGTAGCGCGCTACGCTATTATTTTGTACCCTCTTTCACGGGCGCGCCGGGCTTGGCGTCTTTCGCGGGCGTGGCCGCAGCGGTGGCGGGTGTTGGCCTGCTAACCACGGGCGTGCTTGCCTTTGTGACGGGCTTCTCCGCTTCGGTCTTAGCTGCTGGGATGATAGGTTTGGTATCCTTGCCGGGCGCGGCGGTCTTTTCCGGTACGGGCTTGGTCGCCGGATCAGCGGCTTTTACCTCGGGTTTTGCCGGTAAGGCTACCGGTTTGGATTCCGGCGTCGTTCCGGCCTTTGGAGCCGTTACCGGGGCCGTGGGTTTTGCTTCCCCGGTTATGGGCTTGGCTGCCGCTTCGGGTTTCGGTACCGCCTGCATCGCTGCCTTTTCCGCCGCCTTGACTGCTCTGGTCATTTTCGGCCTTTCCGTCGGGAATGCCTCCGGCAATACCCCTTTGTCAAAGATAAGATGAAATACGATTTTTTCATCTTGGGGAACATGGAACTTGAAGTCTTTGATTTCCAATTCTTTGAGCTCGTCGGGAAGCTCAATATTCTTGTACCGCTTGACCTCCTTGCCCTCTACCATGAAGCATACCGGTACCGCGTCCCTCAGTTTCGCTGTGATTTTTCCTGCCTTCATTTTTCATTACCGCCTTTCAAATTGTATTAGGCTTTCTGCCTGTGGTCACAGCTTACATATTCACGGGTGGAAAGCAAGCTCTGGATTTCCTTATTTTTGTTAAAATAAAAGAGGTTGTCAGCTTGTTATTATTCGTTTAAGCGTATATAATAGAGTGGAGTATTAGGATGGGTTTTATGGATTATATCTCAATAAAAGAGGCAGCGAAAAAGTGGGGTATCTCCGAACGCCGTATTCAAAAACTATGTGAGGAAAACAGGATACCCGGTGTAATACGTTTCAGCCGTGTATGGGCTATTCCAAAGGATACAGAAAAGCCTGTTGATAAACGCAGAAAAGTGTGATTGCGGCAGATTTGCGTATAAATTGCCGGAGATTTTCATTAGTTCGATTTTGGCAAGGTGCTATAATGAATGCGGTAATTACCGTTTTACCGCCAGATAATAAGGAGGCGTTAATATGCCAGGCGAAAAAATATACATTGCGGATGATGACGAGAACATCCGTGAGGCCATAAAGACATTTTTGAAAAGCGAAGGATATGAGGTAACGGCTTTTGAGAACGGCGACCTGCTGCTTGCGGGATTTCATGATGCGCCCTGCGATCTGGTAATACTGGACGTAATGATGCCCGGCTCAAATGGATTTACCATATGCTCCGAAATACGGAAGACAAGCACAGTACCAATCATCATGCTGACCGCGAGAGATTCGGATTTGGATTATGCCACAGGACTGAGCCTCGGGAGCGACGATTATTTTACAAAGCCGTTTTCGGCTATGTCCCTTGTCATGCGAGTAAAATCCATTTTCCGGCGCATAGAGTATGAGCGCCAGAGCAATATCGAAAAAGGCGCTGATGAAGATATTAACTTCGGTGATGTTATATTAAGCGAAAAGAGCGTGTCTGTGACGGTGCAAGGTGAGGCAATTGCTCTCACGCCGAATGAATACGCCCTGCTTCTCCATTTGATGAAAAACCATGACCGAGCGGTTTCGCGCGACGAGCTTCTTGAGCAGGTATGGGGATTTCATACGGAGGTTGAAACACGAGCCGCCGACGATACGGTTCGCAGGCTCAGGAAAAAACTTGAAAAAAGCAATGTGGAAATTACCGCAGTATGGGGGTTTGGTTTCCGGTTAAAGGTGCGTGAAGCGAATGAATAGAAACAGGAAAAAATTGAGCCTGCGTTCAAGAGTATTTGGTATGATGATTTGTCTTTTGGCTGTTATTTTTATCGTGATATTCCTGTCATTTAATTTTTTTATGAACAATTACATTAGCTCCAATGTGGCGTCCCAGCTTGAGGTTTTTACCAATCATCACAGAGAGTACAATGACGCCGCTTGGCCGGATATGTCTAAGCAACCCGACAATAAGGTGGGCGTTAAAGCCGAAGCATTTGTGATAGACAGCGAGTACAATATCCTCCACACTTACGATGAAGCGGAATCACAGGCGGCAGAGATTATTACCAGCTATTTTGAAGAGCAAAATATGGAACTCGACGGCATATATAATTTGTATATCCGCACTGACGACAATGCCTATTACTTATCTACCGTGCGGGATGAAAAACACGAAAACGCTTATCTTGTGTTTTTTGCCGACGTAACAACAATCAGTAAATTTTCGCAAACCATAAATACAATCCTTGTCATCATAATGGTAATTGCTGCTGCTTTATCTTTTGGTATTGCGGCTGTTATCGCCTACTCCGTAACCAAACCGGTAAGGCTATTATCGGATTTTGCCAGAAAAATAGGCAAAGGGGATTTCCACTCAAATGATTGTTATTTCCGTGATAAGGAGCTTGATGATTTAGCGGGCGCAATGAATAAATCTGCGACGCAACTTGCCAATTATGATAGTGAGCAAAAGACGTTTTTCCAGAATGTTTCCCACGAATTACGGACTCCGCTCATGGCAATAAAGGTAAATGCCGAAGGGATTCAATACGGCCTGATGGAGAAAGAGAAGTCGAGCGGCATCATTATATCCGAGGTTGATCGGTTAAGTGAACTGGTGGAGGATTTGCTGTATATCTCGCGCATAGACAGTATTACACAGCACATTGAAATGCAGGAAAACGATCTGCGCGAAACGCTCTCCCTTTGCGCCGAAAACCAAAAATCTATCGCAGATAAAAATCACGTTGCCTTCGTGTATGATTTTGCGGAGAAGCCGGTATTGCTATCATACAATGAAAAGCATATGTATCGTGCGTTCTATAACCTGATTTCAAACGCGCTGCAATATGCGAAATCAAAAGTCGTATTAAGCTGTAGAATCGAAAATGACAAGGCGATCATATCGGTGGCCGATGATGGCCCCGGTATTTCAGAAAATGATTTGCCCCATATCTTTGAACGTTTTTATAAAGGCACAAACGGCAAACACGGCATTGGACTGTCCATTGTAAAATCTGTAATCGAATTGCATGGCGGCTCTGTGAGGGCGACATGTACGGATATGACATATTTTATTGTAGAGTTACCAATCCGTTAACTTTATAAGAATCGCTGCAAAACGGGCTTGCTCAAACGAGTAAGCCCGTTTTTGCGTATGCTTTGCGTATATTTTGCGCCTCAATTACGGAGAAGTGAACTGCATAACGATGCTAAACTGAACGTGCAAAATTGCACAATCAACAAAACTAAGGAGATGGTTTTATGAGAAAAAACATCATTAAAATCTCACTGGATGTGGTGATGGCTGGAATACTTATCCTATTATACAACAGCCATGCAATCAGTCTGGCATTCCACGAAATAGCCGGATTGTTCCTTTTCGGGCTATTTGTAATACACTGCCTGCTCAACAGGAAGTGGGTCACTTCCATTACAGCAAAGTTTTTCAGCAAATCAATTGCGCCCAGAGTTCGATTTGGTTACATCATTGATCTTATGTTGCTGGTTTCCTTTGTACTGATCATTTTCAGCGGAATATCCACTTCACAGGTGTTGTTTCCATCCCTCGCGCAAGCAAAGGACAGCCCTTGGAGAAGCGTACACCATTTCTTTGCGGCGCTTTCCATTATACTCGTGGGGATACACCTTGGCTTACATTGGAATTTCGTGACCGGCATGTTTAAAAAAGCAATACGCATTCCACAGAAGCTGGCCAAGCCGCTGAGTATAGGATTGCTGCTTATCGTGCTTGTTTTCGGCACATACAGCACTGTGGCCAGCAGCTTTACGGGTTGGCTGGCAGAGCCATTCATAGCGGCTGGCAAAAGCGGAACCTCGGATTCCGATACGGAACCTGCGAAAAACGAGGATAAATCTTCGTGGGACGGAATCGTCAACGGTGATAAGCCCGGAGAAGGCAGCCCTGCGACAGAGGAAAGCAGCCCCTCCGCTTCCGGTACGGATGCCGCTCCTACTGCGGAACCTGCGAAAAACGAAGATAAATCTTCGTGGGACGGAATCGTCAACGGTGATAAGCCCGGGGAAAGCGACGCTACAACGGGAGCTAAAAAAGAAATCGAAAGTGCGAATGGCCAGACTGGAAAACCCGACGAAAACAAAAGTGGTACTACTGTGGAACCCACCGCGCCGGAGGCGGATGGTGAGGAGGGCGGAGATACCGCTGCCCATCCTGCCGGTGAGAAAAAGTCTGAAGAAGGCAGCCCGGCAGCCATTGTGGGTACGGTCGCCACATATCTGTCCATCCTTGGCGTATTTTCCGCTATAACCTACTATATTGACAAGCTGCTTAAAAAGAAAAAACGTACAGACGGGAAGTCTAACTAAAACAATGCGAGAGGATGTGAACTCGATGAAAAAAGTGCTATTTATTTTGGCAGGTTCCACCGCATTGGCCATTGGTGTTTTGGGTACTGTGCTGCCGGTATTGCCTACTACACCACTTTTGTTATTAGCCTTATGTCTTATGTACTCTCGGCTATGGACTTGTCGGTGCTGACCGGCTACGAACACGAAGCGTGGGATTTGGGCGATACGGTTCTGGTGCAGGACAGAGAATTGAACCTTACCATACGAACCCGCGTTATCCGGCGCGAGTACAATTTGCAGGAGCCGTGGAAAACCGTCATTGAGCTATCCACCAAGCTCCGGGAACTCGGCGATTCCACGGCGGCGTGGGATAAGGCGGCGGATACCCTCTCCCAAGTGGACGTACTCGACCGGCAGGAAATTAAAGATATGGTACCCTTCAACCACCTGCTCAACAGCCGGGCCGACAATGGGCTGGCGTACTGGCTCAATTCGGGCTTTGAGTTGGATACCGAAAACGGGGTCAGCGGTACAGCCTGTTTCAAGGCCGTGGGAGTGTCGGGCATGACGAAAAGCCTCTCTCAGACGGTATACCCGGTCAACCGGAAAAGCTATACATTCTCCGCGCAGATTGCCAGCGAGGATTTGGAAAAAGGCCCAAGCGGGCAGGTCGGTATTCAGGTGATATTTGAATTTGAGGACGGCAGCACCGAAACCCGGTTTATCGACCTATTTTAAGAAAGGCGGTGCCTATGGCGTATTTTCAGCAAATAGCGAACGACCTGTCGCCAAAAGGCTCCGGGCGGATCAGGGCCATTACCATACGAATTTGTTTTATTGATTGCACCGGCGTGGTGTATATCACCGACATGATGATACAGGGCGGCGCGGTGGCTACCGGCTGGGTGGGCCATCCCTCGGAGATTCAATGGATAACGGACGGGTGATTGTATGGAGTTTACGCGTTTTTCGGAAACGGTGATACCAAAGACTGAAAGCCGGGTGGCGAGTATTACGGTTGCGCCCATGATAAGCGATTGCACCGGCACCATATACTTCACCGATTTGCATTTGCAGGAGGGCGATTGGCAGACCGGCTATGTTACCCATACCAGCGGGTTTTTGCAAAAGTACCGTAAGGATGGCGAAATCCAGCCGCCCCGGCACTATAACGGCATTGTCCGGGGCGGCGATACCGTCGTGATAGCCAACAATCACTTCTTCGCTCGTTTCCATGAGAACGCTGAGGACAACGTCCAGTTCGTCATGAAAATACCCTGCATCTTGCCCGTTTAGAATGGCATTCAGCGCGTTCACAACCACATCTTTG
>JAIRYC010000077.1 GCA_031267965.1 Oscillospiraceae bacterium
ATGGCGCTGGTTCTGGTGATTGGCGCGCTGGCAGTTGCCGCGGGCGTGTTTGCCGTGCCGGTGAGCGCGGTTGGCTCAAGCGCGGCTGAGGTGGCAAAAATCAGCTTTAAAAAGAAACTGACCCCGGGGCAAACTAACCACACCATTGCTTATTGGTGGCAAACCAGTGGCTATGCGGCGCTAAACACAAACTACCAAAACCGCATCGTTTCCGCCAGAGAGAAAATCATGTACCCCACAGGCATGAGTAATCCGATCATCCTTTGGCGCACGACCACAAACTCGGATTCAAAAATGGATTTTTATCAGGAGGATATTGATGATTTCATTAACTCCTCTACTACGGTTTGGCGTAAAAATTCAAGTAATCAGTGGTACAATTGTTCTGGAGAAATGAATACATATGATTGGGTATATGGCAAAATCACCTTAAACCATCACAACATGAAAAATTATACAAACGCAGTGAATGAAGTTATCATCATGCACGAGATGATGCACGTCTATGGCGCCAAGGATATATATGATGATCCTACATCAATTATGCACGGCTATTATCTAACAAGGACGGCAACAGCATTGACGCCCGACGCAAACAAACTGCTTGTCAACAAATATTCCTGAGGAGGTCATTTACATGAATAAGAAACTATTTCTTGCTATCGCCTGCCCAATATGGGCAATTGCTATTGTTGCAACAAGCTTTTGGATCCTGTGGAATAACAAAGCTCAAACACCCGTGGTAGAACCCGAAACTGCTGCGCAAAATGAAGCGCAAGCAGAATCTGTGTTCCCCGTCATCGCTCAAGAGCAGATTTTTGCAATTTCGGAAACACATTTCGATTGGGTATCTGATCCAAAAGATACTGAGAAGACTCTCAATGCGGTTGAGTCGGTTGTGCGTGCAAAGGTGCTTTCCGCAGACCCGGCTTCGTTTTTGCGCCCTACAGCCGGTTCGCCATATACACCTTTAAATGTGCAGGTGCTTGAAGTTATGAGCGGCGATTTGGAATTAGGCTCACAAACACTTTACTTCCCCGGCGGGTCGGTTACAGCGGAGCAATACTTGGAAGCGAACCCAACCTCCGGCCAAAAAATTGGGCTTGAGGACATGACGCAAAACGAACGCCAAAAGTATTATCTGGATTTTCCTTCCGAGATGGATTGTGATCTGAATAAAAACACAGAATATGTTTTCCTTTTAGTAGAGGACGAACGCGTACCTAACGGATATTTTATATTTACCGGCGGCTACAGTATCTTCACCACAGACAAAAAGAACGTGAAGACCGGCAATGAGCTGAAATCCACCAAGGCCAGCAAGGCAAAGGTTGCTGCTAGCACTCCGGCGGAATAAAAACAAACAAAAAAGGCGCAGCGAAAGGGTACTGAGATAAGAAGACTCAAAAGCGATGAGGAAAATCCTCGCCGCTTTTACACAGTATACTTACAAAGGGAACAGGCTGGTATTTATTCAGATAAGTTTACTGTGTAAATCTCCTCTACTGGAAAGGTGACCTTGACCAATCCAATTGAGGTATATTTACCACTCAATTTTTTGAACTCATGTAAAATCAGCTCACTTGCCTTATAAAATGCGTCATCAGCATCTTCGCCTGTGAGCGCGACCGTACAATGTGGTACCCATCGTTCGGGGCAATACCACTCCCATCCGGTAGTATCAAAATCAATCATGCATTCATGCAATTCGCTTTGGAATTGATACATGCTCTTAGTCATAATAGGGGATAAGAAAATCACTTTTGTATCAGTAAACATTCCAACAGAACCTATATATGCGGGCAGCGTTTGATGGGCACTAGCAAAAATATTTAATAACTCTTTGCATTTTAGTTCGTCAACATCATTGAAACACGCCAACGTAAGATGTGGTCTTGTATTAAAATCCAAGAACTTCGTACTCAAGCCGGCATCTGCTATTTTTTGTACGAGATCATAAATCTGTTTTTCTGTTTCTTTATCGTAAAACAACTCGATTGCATATTGCATATCATCTTCATCCTTTGAAATTCTTAAGTCAGCCTTTCTATCCCTAATGTGAGTTTTATACTCAGTATAGCATAGCTTTGTGCCTCTGGCTACTCATATAACCATACCCATTATAGCCGTCTTTGAAAAAGTGAAATGGGTTTGGGGTACCCAACAAGAAATTCTCAGGGAAGTGGGTACCCACTTCCTATGCTTGCTATTCTATTTTCCATTATAACAAGCATGGATGCAACTTGCAATCGCTGTATCCACGCTTGTTTTCTTATCTCACCGCTCTTTAACAACCGCGCTTTTTTTGTTTGTTTTTTATATTGCCATTTCCACTGCTCGCCCTGCCGCCAGCGAAGCTTTAACGTCAATTAACCGCTGATTTTTTGAGCCGCGGAAAAGCAAGTTCAGCGAACGCTCCGCAGCCAAATACTGTCCGTCAACCAGCGTGTCGCTCTCGCGGAGTAACGCCAGCCAACCGTTTTGCGCGTCCGCACCGGCCAGCAGCTCTTCAAAGGTGTAGCCGCTGTACACAAAGACATCCAGACCCAGCGCACGAACCGTCCGCGCGAGATCAGCAAACGCTTGCGCTTGCGCAAATGGCTCGCCGCCGCTGAGCGTAATACCATGCAGCAGCGGGTTCTTGCGGATTTCCGCCAGCAACATTTCCGGTGCGGCATCATAGCCGCCTGCAGCGTCGTGCGTTTCGGGGTTGTGACAGCCTGGGCAGCGGTGCGGACAGCCCTGCGCAAAAATCACGAACCGCCAGCCGGGGCCGTCCACGATGGAATCGCGGATAACACCCGCAAGGCGCAGGACTTTGTTTGGCATTGGCAGCTCCTTTGATGATAAGGTGCTTACGTGCGCGAACGCACAGCCCTTTACGATATTTTTGTTCCAATCAAAGAAACATTTCGTAAAGACTATACTTTAATTCGCCGGCATAGTCTTTTTAATATTCTATCACAATCGTGCGTCGCCCGGGCACTTCTCCCCAAGAGAGCGTCGCCAGCTTTTTAACAGACCTTGTGCCCACGCTTACTTTCTCCATGCGGATTTTAAAATCAAACGCGATCGTTTCGCGGATGAGTTCGCCGCTGGCCGAAAAATCGGCGGCCACTGTGGTTTCGCCTGTGGTGACGGTGATAGCGCCAAGGTCAACAACAATGCTTCCGTCGCCGATTAAAGCGGCGATATCGGCACGGTAACTTTCGGCAAGCGGAAAATCGCGCGTGAGCTTGCTTATTTTGCTGCCGGACGCACCGGGGTTTGTTTCGGACGGCAATGTCAAGCGGATTTGCTGCTTGTCGCCGCTGCTGCTTGCGATTGCCGTAATATCCCCTGCGCCCAAGGATACCGCCGTGCGCAGCTCCGAGGGCTTGGCGCTGCTCTCAACTATGCCGTTGCCAAAGAGCCTTTTTGCTTCCGCGCCCGCGTCAACCTTGATTATGGGCAATTCACCCTGCAAAAACCAGCGCATACCAGGCGGGCAGTCAAAATCTTCCAGTTTGGTGTTCACAGTCTTTTTTGCCTTCATGCTTTGGTTGCGCCGCGCATTGACTGCCTTTATGTAGCGCTCAAGCAACTCCGCCTTGTTTGAAATCGTTACCGAAGGGGAAAGCACAGTCGTAGGCGTTGAAGAAACGGCAGCCGGTATTGCTGTTATTGGCACGCTTGTGCTTGGGATTGTTGAGTTGCCGGACACAGACGAGGTTGATCCATCTGCTGTGTTTGTTACAGAAATGGTCGTTATCATCGTTACCGCGGGCGGCAGCGTTGTGTTTTCCGCACGCAAGATATCAGTCAGCGCATCGTTATCGTCGCCGGGAGCTTCTTCGTCAGCGAACCCTGCGCCGGTGGTTACCATTGGGTGCAAATCGGCAAAATGTTTAAGGCTAATATAAAGCCGCACACCCTCCGTTGTTACAAAACCGACGCCCAACACGCATAAAACCAATAACATACGTTTGGCGTTGATTTTCTTTTGGATATCCAAAGCAAAATACCCTCCTAACATTTGGTTCTCCGCGAAAATATGCGGGAATATGTAATCATTATATCATGCTCTTTACAAAATTACAAGAGGTACGTGTTAATATTAAATGCGACAAGAGGCTTGCCGCATTTTTCTTTTTCAACTTCATATTAAGAGGATAGAAACACAATCACGGCGGATTTGCAAAATTAAATTACAAGGAGCCACACCATGACAAACTTTACCCCCAAATTTGCGCCTATTGCAGCCGAAGACTATCACGCCCCCTTCGGCCGTCTGCCCATGAAAATCCGTCCGGCGGCAGACACGGATGATGAGAGAGCTATTCTTGAAATTGAACAAACCACAATTTCAGAATTTTTATCCGAACGCAAGGTTGACTTTTTAAAACCAAACGTCCACGAAGTTTATATCTGCATTAACAACGTCTTTGACTGTTACTGCCTTGATGAAAACTCCCC
>JAIRYC010000108.1 GCA_031267965.1 Oscillospiraceae bacterium
ACAAACAGTTCGCAGAAAGCTCTGCATAGTTGCGCTTTTGCCTGACCGTTCCATATGCTTCAAAAAGAAATAAGCGAAAGATGAAAAAATCATCTTTCGCTTATTATAAGAATTCACCACTCGCAAAGCTTTTGATATAGTCATTGACTTGCGGCGTTTTTTTCAGTATAATATGAAGCCTGCATATGTTTTGAACTGGGTGTGATATGCTGTGCTCATATAATCACAAGACTGACTTCAATCACGAGGAGCAAAAAATTGGATTCCTTTACAGAAATTTGGGAAATGGTGCGCCAGGCACTCAAGGAAAGCGTCAGCGAGATTACTTATAACGTCTGGCTGGCGGATTTGCAGATGGCTAAGTTCGATGAGGAACAGGCGGTCCTTGTTGCAAGCGCTTTTAAAAAGCCGTTGCTGGAAAAGAAATTTATGGAGATCCTTGACGCGGCATTTCGCCGTGTGCTGGGCTTTTCTGTGCGGATACACATTCTTGTTGACGGCGCGGACGAACAGCCTGCCGGTCCGCAGCTGCGCACAAACAGCGCTCCGCTGATTTTGCAAACATTTGACACGTTTGTTGTGGGTTCATCAAACAAATTTGCCCACGCGGCGGCGGTTGCCGTGGCGGAAAAGCCCGGGAAGGTCTACAACCCGCTGTTTATTTACGGTAATTCCGGCTTGGGCAAAACACACCTTATGCAGGCGGTGCTATATCAAATTCGGACGGATAATCCTGACGTCAGCGCGATTGCAACCAGCGGCGAGGCGTTTGCAAACGAGCTTATCCGTCATATCTATCAACAGGATATGGAAACCTTCCACAGCAAGTACCGTAATCTTGACGTTCTGTTGGTGGATGACGTTCAGTTTATTGGCGGCAAGGAATCCACGCAGGAGGAGTTCTTCCATACATTCAATGAAGTAACGATGAGCGGCGGGCAGATTGTGCTGGCGTCTGACCGGCCGCCCAAGGAGATTGCCACACTGGACGAGCGTTTGCGCACACGTTTTGAAATGGGCTTGATTGCGGATATTCAGCCGCCGGACTTTGAAACGCGCATCGCGATTATTAAGCGTAAGGCGCAGGATTTGAATACGAGCTTCCCGGAGGAAATTGCGAGATATATTGCGGACAAGCTGCGCAGCAACGTCCGTCAGCTGGAGGGCGCGGCGCGGCGTTTGCAAGCGTATATCGTGCTTAACGGCATGGAACCGGGCCGCGCGGCGGCGGAGCTTGCCATACGGGATATTCTGGAGGAATACGCGCCGCCCGCGGTGACGCTGGAACGCATTGTGGACGAGATTGCCCGTGCGTTTGGTGGCGACGCGGCGAGTATCCGCGGCAAAAAACGCGACGCTAAGACTGTGATAATGCGTCAGGCGGCCATATATTGCGCACGCAAGGTAACGAGCCTTTCTATGCAGCAGATTGGCAAGGAGTTTGGGCGCGACCATAGCACGGTCGTGTATTCACTCAAGCAAATGGATTTGGAGATGAAGCGCAACGCGCAGATCCGCGCGGTTGTGAATGACGTACTGAGCAACATTAAGGAATAATTTGAGCTTTTTGGGGGCGTAGAGACACGCCTCTTTAGGTGGTATATTGCTGTTATCCGGATAAAACATCATGATATAATGAAATTGAGTTTCCGCATCGTTTTACCTCATGCACATGAATGTTGACAAATTGTAAGAAAAGTTCTATAATGAATCATAAATTCCGGTTTGGCTGACCTTGTTCTGCAAAAATAGACAAAAAAACGTTATGTACGGCAAAACGCAGGAGCTTGCGTCAGTCTGCAATTTTCGGGGATATTTGCGTAAAAATGAAGCAAAGAAAGGATGCGGGAGAAAAGCGCGAAGGCTGAATAACTTTTTTGTGCGCGGTTTCTCTTGCACATGGTGTGTGAAATGATTTTTGGAAACTACCGCAAAAAGGACCTGACCGTTGACACGGAAAAGCGCCGCGGCGTTGTTCGCTCAGTGGATAGGCTGGGGCGTTATTCTATCGTCAGCGAGATGAGGGAGACGCTCGGGATTAAAGGGGGCGATTTGCTGGAGCTGTATTTGCTGGAGGATGGCTCTATGCTTCTCGTTCCACGTGAGCGGAGCGAGAAGAAATATGAAGACGCTGACAGAAATCAGACAGCATGGCAATGATTGCCGTGTGCGTTTTGCGGAGGTAATAAAAATTTCAGTATTTTCAGAAAGATTAGTAAAAGCAAGAAAACAAACAAGGTATATCACAAATAGCAATAAGTAAAAAGCTTGCCATTGTACAAGGAACATACAGTGGATATGAAACCGGAGAGCATAATCCGGATATAGACGTGCTTGTTAAAATTGCAGATATACTACAACCATCAACAGACTACCTTTTGGGGCGCTTTGCAAGCCGGCAAGAATGAAACGGTTACCCCCACCCCAAAAAACGCCTTCCGGGCCCCTCAGAGGGCAGGCCATCGCATGACCGGCCGGCAAAGCTTCAAATCCATGGGAGCAGATATCCGTCCCATGAGCGTGCCACAAGACTGTGCCCATAAGTATTGATATATGAATGACGATATTGGGCGGGGCTTTGGGTTTCGCCTTTTTTGCGCAATGGATGTAAATTTTTGATTGTTTGCAAGCAATGGAATAAACAGCTTGCATAAAAATATCAGCCGCGGGTGTATCGACAAGTATACTCGCGGCACGGTTTGTTTTTTTGAGGTAAATGACGCGTGATAACAGAACTTTGATATTAAGCTTGCCGCAGGCATCGAATTGCCGTATCATTGCCCCGGCGCATGGTTGCGCAACAGCAAAGCAAGAGGAAGGTTCCGGCATGACATATCCGCTAACCCTGCCGCAGCAAAATATCTGGCGGCTCCAGCAGGCGTTTGGTCCGACCGCCGCGGCGCTGACCGTGAGCGCTGTCTTTCACCGGCCGCCGGATATTGACCGGCTACGTGAGGCCTTGAGGCGGACCTATCTGCAAACCGACGCGATGCGGCTGACCATCAGCACAGCGGACGGAGAAGCGCGGCAGCACTTTTTGCCGCCGGGAGAGCCGCGGTTTACCGTAATGGAGTTCCGTTCGCTGAGGGCCATGCGCAATTGGACGCGGGAGCTTGCGCAAACGCCTGTGCCGGTCAAGCGGGATGCGCCGCTGTGGCACGCGTATATTCTGCGGACGGACGGAAAGCTTGGCGTTGCGTTCCACTGCCACCATCTTATGGCGGACGCTTGGGGTCTGTATCTGCTGGCGCGGCGTCTGCGGGATAACCTGTTGGGCGGTACGGCCGCGCCGGGCGACTATGCCGATTTTATGAACAATGAGCAGGCGTATCTCACTTCACCCAGGCGCGCGAAGGATTTTGTCTATTTTGAACGCGAATTTGCGCTCTGCCCGCGACCGGTGTATCTGGCGGATAAGCTGCGGCCTTCGCTTGCGGCAAAGCGCTGGAGCACGGCGCTGACGGCGGAGCTCTCGCGGCAGGTGGATACTGCTGCCGAACGTTTGGGGACGACGAGCTACGCACTGTTTCTGTATGCGCTGGGCAAGGCGGTGGCGGAGCTGCGCGGCGTGACGCGGCTATTCCTCGGCACGACGGTGCTGAACAGAATGGGCCGGCGGGAGCTGGACACGGTTGGCATGTTTGTGAATACGGCGCCGGTGTTGATGGATTTTTTGGCGGGGGAAACGCCGGAGGAAGTAATTGCGGCGCACACGGGGCGTATGATTGGAATTTTCCGTCGTCAGCGCTGCGGATACACGCAATTGCTCAGCGCTTTGCGCGCAAAATATGAGCTTGACGGCGGTCTTTATGATGTTATGCTTAATTTTCAGAACGTCCGCATGGACACAGCCGGCTTGGGCGCGGATTTTGAGTGGCACTTTTGCGCTCGGCAAGGGGAAACGCTGCAGCTGCATGTGCATGACTGGACGGGCGAGGGCGTTTACCGGCTGAATTACGACTATCGCACGGCGCTGCTGGGCGCGGGGGATGTACGGCGGCTTCACCGGGCGGCGGAGGGGCATTTGCGGGCGGTGTGCACGGGGAACGCGCAGCGGCGGTAATTTATTCTAACGTGTGTTTATAATGAATAGATTTATAACGTTATGAATATGGTCATCGTTTTATCCTATCATCCTCACGCGTACAGGGCGTTCTTTGGCTTTTGCTTGAGCAATGAAGGGGCTTTAAACCCGCCTAGTCAAACGGTTATTTCCATGCGGCTTTACAAATCGGACAGAAAAGTGTATACTTTATTGTCAGACGCTCTCCATTATGCCACCTGGAGGTTCCCACTATGCCCAAAGCCCAACTGCGCAAGGAATTCACCAAAGGCATTCTGCGCGAGAACCCCGTGCTGCGCCTTGTTCTTGGCACCTGCCCCACGTTGGCGACTACTTCCTCCGCGGTCAACGCGCTGGGTATGGGCATTGCCGCGTCAATTGTGCTGGTGTGTTCCAATACCGCGGTATCCGCACTGCGCAAGGTTATCCCGCAAAAGCTGCGAATCCCTGCGTATATCGTCGTCATTGCGTCGTTCACCACGGTGGTGCAGATGCTCGTCAAGGCGTTTGTCCCTGCGTTGGACAGCGCGCTTGGCGTCTTCCTTCCGCTGATTGTGGTCAACTGCATTTTGCTTGGCCGTGCGGAAGCCTTTGCCGGCCAGAACCCTGTTTTGGCAAGCGCGGCGGACGGCCTTGGCATGGGCGTTGGCTTTACGGCGGCACTTTTTGTGATGGGTACAGTCCGCGAGGTTTTGGGCGCGGGCACCTTCCTGAACGGAGCGCAAAGCCTGCTGGGTGTGTTCGGTGAGAACATGCTGGGCGGCTTCAACGGTTTTCAGCTGCTGGAAGACGGCGGCAAACTCGCGCCGATTGCGTTTTTTACTATGGCGCCGGGCGGATTTTTGATCTTTGGGTTACTGATTGCCGCCGCCAACAGCCTGAACAAGGAGAAGGAGCCGGTCTGCTCCGGCTGCGCTGAGGATTGTGTCGCGGGCAGGCTGAAAAATTGATAAGGGCGAACATATATATATGTATGCTTTTATGACGCAGGTATAATGAAAGCAGGAAGCAGAACGCATGAAAATTTTCGCTATGATTTTGACGACCGGAATTCTTACCCAAAACTTTGTGCTTGCGCGCTTTTTGGGGATTTGCCCATTTTTGGGTGTGAGCAAAAAGCTCGGCACCGCCGTTGGCATGAGCGTTGCTGTGACGCTGGTGATGATACTGGCGACTGCGGCGACTTACCCCATAAACAGCGCGCTGCTTGAACCCAACGGACTGGAATATTTGCAGACGATTGTGTTTATTCTTGTGATTGCCGGGATTGTGCAGCTGCTGGAGATTTTGCTGAAACGCTTTGTAACGCCGCTCTATCGTTCGCTGGGGATTTATCTGCCGCTCATCACGACAAACTGTGTGGTGCTGGGCGTGGTGCTGCTGAATTTGCAGGCGGAATACAGCTACACGCAGTCACTGGTGAACGCGCTTGGCGCGGGCCTGGGCTTTTTGCTGGCGATGGTGCTGTTTGCCGGCGTGCGCGAGAAGCTGGAGGGCGCGGATATCCCAAAGTTTTTGAAGGGCTTGCCTGCAACGCTTGCCGCGGCGAGCTTGGTGAGCATGTCGTTTATGGGCTTTGCGAGGCTTGCGGAGAATCTGTTTGCTTAAAGGCTAAGCGCGCCGGGAAAAGCGCATTTGGCGCGGATGATCTCCGGGGAATATACAAAAAGCAGACGCGCACATCATCACCTTGATGTGCGCGCTGTGTTACCGCGAGCGGTATGTGCGCTCCGCCGGGGCGTTTTCCCGCCTATCGGTGGTGAAAATCGGGGAACTGCATTCCCCGAGTCCTTTGCGCACCGAATGAGAAGCGTTCTTTGCCTACGGACAAAAAAACACTTCCCGTTAGGCGGAGATGACGCATTTATGACTTTTTCGCGGTATCTTTCAAGTGCGAAATCAGTAAATGCAATACTGCTAAATTACTTCACCGATATTTTGAAGAAGCTTTCTCATTTCTTCAAAATCATGGATGTTATTGGCAGCATAATTAAGCTGAATATATCCGTATGCTTCCATTAAAGCAATTCGGGCGTGGTTGTTGCTTCCGTACAATGAGATTTCGTGACCAATCCACATTTTCAACGATTCTTTCCGTTTTGGGAAAAACGTGCCGATTTGTTTCTTTTCCTCCGCCGTAACCCAATAGAACTCACTCGGCGCATGTTCCAAACAAATACTTGCCTGATAACCAAACATAGCAATCAAAAACTCCGACAAGAAGTCCGACGACTTTATCCAGTTTCCATCATCGTTGCTGACGTAAACCGGCGGATTTGGATTTGAAAGGCTTTTTTTATGAATCCCTGCTTGACAAACACCTTGGTTTTCATTAAAGAAAACGAGATAATCAGCCTCTGCAAATATGGGGTATTTATTCGGCAGAATTAAGAAATCCTGCAAACGGTTCAGTTCATCGGAGCAGCCGAACCGCAAATAAAATTGCTCCAGTAATTTAGGCATACCACCCATTTGTTTTTTCGCAGCTTCTACTGCTTCATATGAATACCCTTTTGGGAAATCAATGCAAAACAATTCGGAAATCTCATTGAATATATCCAAAGCAAAATATCTCCTTGCAAAATTCTAATTTATCGCCTATTATCCGAAACTTCCCCGCTTAAATTATAGCACCCCACTACCACATATTCAATCGCAACCGAAAGGAGCGGCACTATGCTGCTGTTTGTTTCACGTGAAACAATCGCCCGCAGCGCGTACAGCGCCCATGGCATCCCCGGCGTAGCCGTCTGCGCCCATTTCCTTGGCTGCCTGCTCTGTTAGCACCGCGCCGCCGACGAGCACCTTAACCCCCGGCACGCTCTCCTTGAGGAGCGCGACGGTTTGCGCCATAGCGGGTACGGTCGTCGTCATGAGCGCGGACAGCCCCACCAAGCGGATATCCTCCCGCCGGACCGCCGCTAAAATATCCCCGGCCGGAACGTTCTTCCCCAAATCCAGTACGTCAAAGCCGTAGTTCTCCAACATGACACGCACAATGTTTTTGCCGATGTCGTGGACGTCGCCCTCGACGGTCGCCAGCGCAATGCGCCCGTGCGGCTCCGGCTTTTGGCCGCTCAGCTCAAGCGCTTCCCTGACCGCGCGCGAAACCTCCTGCGCCGCCTTTGCGCTCTGCATCAGCTGCGGGAGAAACAGCGTCCCCGCCGCAAATGATTCCCCAACCTCGCCCAGCGCGGGGATAAGAGCTCCGCTGATGATGGCGTTAGGCTCCGCGTTGTTTTCCAGCGTCTTTTTGGCGAGCGCGTATGCCTGACCCTCTAAGCCTCTTAATATGGCCTCACGCAGTGTGATTTCGTCCGATTGGGGCGCGGCTTGTGTTTGTGTCCCGGCCATGGCGGCAATATAGCCGGCGCACTGTGCGTCCCGGCCCGTCAGCAGACGGTGTGTAAGCAGCGCCGTGCGCATGGCCGTGCTGCCCGGGTTGATGATGGCCGCATCCAGCCCCGCCGCCAGCGCCTGCGTGAGGAATGCCGCGCTGACCGTGTCGCGGTTGGGCAGACCGAAGGACACGTTGCTTACGCCAAGCACGGTGGATACGCCGAGCGTTTGCTTGATGAGCCGCAGGGCTTCCAGTGTCGTCTTTGCCGCGTTCACGTCCGCGCTGACCGCCATGCACAGCGGGTCAAACAGCAACCGGTGGCGCGCAATGCCGTATTCCTCCGCCCTCCGCGCGATTTTGCGCGCAACCGCCAGCCGGCCCTCGGGGGTTTCGGGGATTCCCGTTTCGTCCAGTGTCAGGCAGACCAGCATGCCGCCATACTTTTTCACCAGCGGCAATACCTGCGAGAGCGATTCCTCTTTGCCGCTGACGGAATTGACCAGCGCAATGCCGTTATATTTCCGCAAACCCGCCTCCAGCGCCTCGGGGGACGCGCTGTCCAGCTGCAGCGGCAAGCTGAGTGCGGATTGCAATACACTTACCGCGGTTTGCATGGCGGCGGCTTCGTCAATGCCGGGCAGGCCGCAGTTGACGTCAAGAATATCCGCGCCGTCCTGCTTTTGAGAGATTCCCTGCGCGGCGATATATTCCCAGTCGCCCTCGCGCAGCGCGGCTTGGAGCTTCTTTTTGCCTGTGGGGTTGATTCGCTCACCAATGGCGACCGGTGCGTGGCCAAGCAAAACGGTTTTGGCGTAGGAGGAAACCACTGTGCGGCTCTTTTGCGCCGGCGCGGTGGGGAGAAGCCCTTTGCAGCGCGCGATTGTTTCCTTGAGGTGCTCCGGTGTGGTGCCGCAACAGCCGCCCAGCAGGCAGACGCCGGGAATGGCCGCCATCTCCGCCATTTGCCCGGCAAAATCCGCGGGCGTGACGTCAAAGCAGGTGACGCCGTCCTCCATGCGCGGCAAGCCGGCGTTGGGCATAATCAGCAGCGGCAGACTGCTCAGCGCGGCAAGCCGGCGCGCAAAGCCGGCCATCACGTCGGGGCCAAAGCCGCAGTTGAGCGAAAGCACGTCCGCGCCGAGTCCCTCCGCCAGCGCCGCCATTACGTCAAAGCCGCCGCCGGTGAGGAGCTTGCCGTCCTTGTCCGGCGAGAAGGAGACGACGACGGGCAAGGCGCAGTTTTCTTTGGCGGCAAGGAGCGCCGCCTTCAGTTCGTAGGGGTCGGTCATGGTTTCGACAACGACCAAGTCGGCGCCGGCGGCTGCTCCCGCGCGGATTGGCACGGCAAAGGCCGCGACCGCGTCCTCAAAGCTGAGGTTGCCGTTGGGCTCCAGCAAGCGCCCCGTGGGGCCGATATCCAGCGCGCACCATGCGTTTTTGCGGCTGAGCGCAATCGCAGTCTTAACGTTGTTGACCGCCGCGGCGACGGTTTGGGCGGTGAGCGCTGCCGAGGGTTCTGTTACCGAGCCGCAAGCGCCGTCTGCCGAGCAAGTGCAGGAACGTTTTCCTCCAACCGTTGGTTGGCCGTTCAGTTTGATTGGGTTTGCGCCAAAGGTATTGGTGGTAATCACGTCACAGCCGGCGGAGAGATATTCGCCGTGCAGGGCAATCAGGCGTTCAGGGTGAGCGGCGTTCCAGTTTTCGGGAGCTTCGCCGGGCGGCAAGCCCTGCGCTTGGAGGGCGGTGCCCATTGCGCCGTCAAAAAAGAGAAGGCGGGTTGTTAGTGCTTCACGGAAGGTCATTGCGTTTCGCTCCTAAAGTGTGTACAATATATATAGATACATGATCCGTTACGCTTATTTTATCACGAAGGGGAGCGAATGTCCAGTGTTTGAGTCTGCAAGCCGCCTTGACGTCCTGTTGACCCGGCGCGGATATTTCCCGTCACGCGCAAAAGCGCAGGCGGCAATCGCGGCGGGTTTGGTGAGCGCGGACGGCGAGCTCTGCACAAAGGCGGGGCGGATGGTACCTGACGGGGCGGTTCTGGATATCCGACAGGAAAGCGCCGCGCTTGTTGGGCGCGGCGGCGAAAAGTTGCGGCATGCGCTGGCTTTTTTTGCGCTGGAGGTTACCGGTAAGACCTGCCTTGACGTGGGTGCTTCCACCGGCGGGTTTACGCAGGTGTTATTGGAGTCGGGGGCGCGGCGCGTTTTTGCGCTGGACGTTGGGCATCATCAGCTGGCGGAGCCTTTGCGCCGCGATAAGCGCATCCTGAGCATGGAGGGCTGCAATTTCCGCTATTTTGACCCGTGTGGGCTGCCGGAGGTCCCGGCGTTTGCGTGTGTGGATGTGTCGTTCATTTCGCTCCGGCTGATTTTGCCTAAGCTGGCGGAGTGTCTGGCAAGTGGTACGGACGCTGTCTGCTTGGTCAAACCGCAGTTTGAGGCGGGGCGCGGGGCGGCCGGCAAGCATGGCGTGGTTAAGGACGCAAAGGTGCACAGGCGTGTGCTTGCGGAGCTTGTGCAAGCGGCGCGGGACTGCGGTTTTGCGGTTTGCGGGCAGGGAGAGGAGCCGGGCGGCATTTGCGAATCGCCGATTTTGGGCAGTGCGGGGAATAAGGAGTTTTTGATGCATGTGCGGCGGGGGTAAAAACCGGGAACGAATTGGCTGGCAAAGCCTGTTGACTTTTGCGGTATAATTTGCTATGATATGGACGACAGCTGTGAAATGCGGCTGAAAATTAAAGGAGATGAGAAAAATGATCGGAGCTCCACATCACATCACATCACAAGCGCTAGGTAGGTTCTTTTTTAAGAGGGTTTTGCCTATTATACTGATGGTTGTTTCCCTTGTGGGGATTACACAGGTTTTTGCTTTTGCGGCGGATGTACCTAAATATCCGATTGCGCAAATGAATAAAGAAAATCAGCCGTATTTTTCTTTTTTTGGCAACGCTTCATTAGCGCCGTTGCAAATTGTTTCCGGAAGTATGGAAAGAGCAGGCATGGCAACATCGCTCGAAGCACTTTTATCTGGTAACTCAAATATAACAGGAGAATGCAAACAAATAAAGCTCAAGGGAGCAAATCATATTATTTATGATTTTTATGCAAAGAGAAATAACAGCACATGGGCTGTAACGGATTATCGTTTGATTCAAGCGTTTGCCGCCAGGGCGGACGCGTGGCAGTACATATTAGAGAAGGCAAAGGTTATAACAGGCGCTAAAGATATTGGCGCACTGGCAGTGGCGGTTTTTGGAATAAAAAAACTAACGGCAAGTGTTGTAAAAAAAATATTATTAACTATTGGAATTACAGCAACATTAAAGCCGGAGATAAAAGCTATTGCTGAAGCAATTGGTCTGACGATTGAGGCCACTTTGCTTTTATTAGGTGTTTTAATCGATGACATATATGCAAAGCTGACTTTTATGAAGCCAAATGAGTATTTTGCTTTCAACCTTTATGCAACAAGAACCTATTTGACCATAATAGATTCAATTCTTGGCAAAAAGTCACAGGCTGTTGCATATCAATACTATACAGTAACCGGAAATGTTGCGGCAGCTTTATTTGCATATTAATTTTAAGGAGTGAACAAAGATGAAAAAAGAGTCACGTTTTGAATGGATTCGAACTCCGGCGGTTTTCCTGTTCTTTGGCGTAATTGCTTGCACAAAGATACTTCCAAATTTTGTGAACCTTGCGTGGGCGTATGCTTCGGCAGCGCTTCTCTTTCTGGTGTGTATATTTATGATTTGCTTTGCAATCATCGGTAAAAATCCGGTTGCCGGGGTGCTGCGCTTTGTGATTTTCTCTGTTGCGATTAGCTTTGGAGAGTTGCTTATGTTAGATGTGTTGAAATGGGCGCCTTGGCTCATTATTGTGGTCTTTGCATTACTGGCGGCGGCGTTTGCTTTGTCATTCAAAATCCATAAAGACGCACTCCTGAACAAGGCATACGAAGACGCATATAAGCACGAAACGTCATTGTAAAAATATGAGGTTACACCATGAAGCTAAGCAGGAAGAAAATTCTCATTGGTATTGCGATTGCTTTTGTTTTAAGCATTGCTATATACATTACATATTTCATGTCAACCACAATGAGCTTTGACCAAGCAGAAAAATACTGCCGGGAAAATTCTCGGCGCGGCGCGCAGGAATTCTATCTGGAAGATTGGCTTGGCTCACGCACATATCGGCATAATTATTTTTATATGATAGCAACAGACGGCGATGAAAACAAACCGCAGGAGGCTTTTGTATTTCGAACGTTTCCTATGTTTGGATTGATTGACAATTGGATGCGCTATAAACCGTACGCGCAAAGCGTTCACGACGACAGTGCAAACGATAACACAAAAATAGGCGTGCTGCAATTCACTGTGCGTAACGATAAAGGCAAAAAAGAACCCGGCGACCACTTGCTGTTCTTTTCAAACAATCGTAACTTGGTCAAGAAAATTACATTTGATTTTAGCTTTGACGGTAAAACAACATATCATGAGGAACGTGCCGTTAATATGGGAAATCAGGCGTTTGCGCTTACCCTTGACTGGCAGGGTATAACCGATTTGCATGGTTATCAAGGTGAAAACGACGGTGTGTTCCGCAAAATCTCCAACGTCAAGCTCTACGGCGCTGACGGCCAAGTAGTTTACGAATACTGAGCAACACAATACCTCCGAGGGCATGAGCATATCGTGCCCTTGGTTTTTTATTGCAATCCCGCGCCCCTTGTGGTATACTAGCACCACAACCCCAACCAAAGGAGCCGCAGCCTATGCAAGTCGCTCTCCTGCCAAACCCCTTGCTGCCCGCCGCACTGCGTCTGCGGGATGAAATCGCCGCAAAGCTGGATGTGCTGGGCATTCTCCACATGGACGCCGTCAAGGAGCAAACCGATATTGTCATCACCATAGGCGGAGACGGAACCGTGTTGCGCGCCGGTAATTGCGGCAAGCCAATTCTGGGTGTGCACGCGGGTACACTGGGCTTTTTAACCGAGCTTGACGGTACGGAGCTGGATTTGCTCTCATGCCTCGCTTCCGGTGATTACCGCGTTGAGGAGCGCATGCGGATCCGCGCGGAGTTTGACGCGCCGTACAACGCCCTTGTCCTTAACGAGCTTGCGCTGACAGCGCCGGCGATAACGCGCGGTCGGCGCTGTGTTACAATGACGGCAATGGCGGACGGTCAGCCTTTTGCTGAATACACGGGCGACGGCGTGGTTTTTGCAACGCCTACAGGCTCCACGGGATATTCGCTCGCTGCGGGCGGCGCCGCGGTTGAACCAAGGCTGCCCGCTATCCTGCTTACGCCGCTTTACAGCCACACGCTTGGTGCAAAGCCGCTGATTTTCTCGCCGGATACGGTGCTGTCCATTGTTTCACGTGAAACATTGGCAGTTTCTGCGGACGGAGGAAAGGCGGTCGCGCTGCCGGCGGATACGGCGGCGACGATCCGCCGCGCGGAAGAACCGGCGCGTTTTGTACGGCTGAAGGAGCTTCCATTTGCGGCACGGCTGGAGCGGTTATGCCGGTGAGGGAAACTGTGCTTGCAGAGCGAATACTTCAGGATAGGCGTCGTATGAAGGCTCACGCGGCAAAGGCTGAGGAAGCGCACGGAAGCATTTCTCGCGCAGGCGCTTTTTAAAAGATAAAACCGGATTGATATGAAGAGGGACTGGGGCAAGTTTATGGAGAGTTGCAATCATATTCCTAAAAGACGTGATTTTTTGCATAAGCCGTTGAGCTCGGCAAGCGTTCCCTCGCTTGGAAAGAACGGGGAGCTTAAGCGTCCGCTTAGCTTTGACGAAAGGTCAAAGGCGCAGCTTGACGCGGAGCCGCAAAAGGGATATGACAAATATCTAGGCGCTGCGGAGGAGTACGGGATATGAGGGATTGGATGGCGGCGTATACCATCAGCGCGGCAAAAGAAAGCAGTGAAAAATATATGAGTATATTGCCTTTTTTCTTGTGGAGTCCGTTGTGGCCGCACGGCGGATCTGCCGAATCAAGGATACAGTTTTGCAGCTGACCAATTCTCCATTCCGTGCGCCTGTTAAGGAAGAACCGTGCAAACACAAGGGTTCACGGCGTATGAACGGCGGACAAAGCCACAAACACCATTCCGGTGTTGCGGATCTTTTATGGCGGGCGCGGAACCTCCGCCGTTTTGAACGAAACGGATTTTAATGAAAAGACGGAAGGGACAGGACCTTTAATACTTATTGAAAAGCAGATAACATGAAAAATAAAGCAAAGAAAGGATGCGAGGGAAAAGCGCAGCGTTCTAATGACTTTTTGTGCGCGGCCTCTCTCGCACATGGTGCGTAAGATGAAAAATCCACGCCACGCGGCCATTTTGCGGCTGATTGGTACCCGCGCGATTACCACGCAGGACGAGCTGCGCCAAGCCTTGCAGGACGAGGGCTTTGACGTGGCCCAAGCAACTGTCAGCCGGGATATCCGTGAGCTTGCGCTGGTCAAGGTGATCGGGCAGAACGGCCAATACCGCTACACCGTGGCCGAAACCGACAACGACGAGCTGCTTGCGCGTCAGTCGGGGGTGTTCAAAAACTCGGTCGTCGGAGCGGATTATGCGGGAAATACGCTTGCCGTTATTACACTGACCGGTATGGCGAACGCCGCCTGTGCCGCGTTCGACGGCATGCGCTGGGAGGGCATGGTCGCCACGCTGGCGGGAGACGACACTTTTTTTGTGCTGTGCCGCTCGGAGGGCTACGCTTCACAGATGAAGGACGCGATATTAAGGTATATCAAGTGAGCTGTTGGAGAAAGGAATGAATGTAACGATGAAAAAGCACAAAAAAGGCCTTGCCTGGAAAATTCCGCTGTGTGTACTGTGCGTTATTCTCGCCGGTGTCATCGCTGTAGGCGGTACGGTCGCCGTGCAGGGAATTTCCGGCTGGCACAAGTGGGAGGACTGGCAGGAGGAGCATATACAGGCGCTGGAGGACGCGCAAAAATCCGCCGCGCCGTTAACAGAAGCACAGGCGTTTGCCGCAGAGCGGGCACGCACCGGCGTTGACGTTGCAAAAGCAATTCAAGACGGCGTAAAATTCAATCAGCTCAGAGGGATTATTACACACAACAGCTACAAACAGCAAATGCCGCCCGTCAGCTCGTTGATTTTTAACTCGCTTTATCGGTTTGGGGTTGGGCGCAAGGCGGAATTTGAATACACCTTCCAGCCGCTGAGCGATCAACTGAACAGCGGCGTTATGGGCCTTGAGCTGGACGTAAGCTATACAAAGGAAAAAGACGGCTTAGCCCGCTTTCTTTTTTGTCATGCCCCGCTGATTGACATGAATTCATCGGCGATTGACGCGGCGGCCGCTTTCCGTGAAATAGCGCTTTGGAGTCAGGCGCATCCAAAACATCTGCCCATTGTGCTGCTGCTTGAGCCAAAGGATATCTCGATCCCACCCTTTAAGCTTTACGGCATGGACGACGGGCATCTTGCTGATTTTGACAGAATTGTGCGCGAAAATCTGGGGGAAGCCCTGCTCATGCCTGCGGAAATGTTAGGCGGATACAGCGACTTTGCCGCTATGCGTAAGGCGGACGGCTGGCTTCCGCTGGAGAAAACCCTTGGCAAGGTGATTGCGCTTCTGCACCCCGGTCATGTTACGGATGCATATTTTGCGCTTGACGGAACCCTGCGCACGCAGGCTATGTTCCCTGCGCTGGGCAGGAATGAATGGGAGAACCCGCAAGCCTCGTTTGTTCTGGTCAACGACCCGAAAGAAGCTTATGATAACCGCGCGAAGCTGATTGAGGAGCAGAATTTGATTGTGCGCTCACGGCTGGACAGCTACCCGGATTATACGCCGGAGGAATACAAGCTTTGCATGGAGAGCGGGGCGCAGTGGATGAGTTCGGATTATCCGATTCCGTGGGGTGAAGACCCGAACGGTACGGGGCAGCCGCTGTGGCATTTTACCATTGATGCGGACGGCTCAGTAAAAGGGATTACGTTTGGCGGCAAGGAGGAGCATGCAACAAAGCCGGGGCCGGGTTACTGTGCCGCGTTTTCTGACGGCGGCTTGGCTAGTGTTAAGTAGTTTGGGCAAACAAACAAAAAAGGCGCGGTGTTCTTAGCCCTCACATAAGGAAGTATCATCAAAATTTTTAAGAACGCAGTCAGAGCGCGGTATTTGTAGCGAATACTAAAAAGACGCGGCGCGATTCGGTCTGGCATTGGGGCGCCATCTTCCGGTCATAATGGGAGTTGAGCCCTGTGATGAAATCACTCGCGGGTTCGTCGCCGTGGAGGAGTGGCTCGATGGCGAAACAAGCTATCAGAAGGCGAGAAGCATCTGCGGGGGAGCTTCGCGATCTGGCGCGGGAGGAAAATGACCTGATTAAAAAACGGTTTCTTCAAACGATGGCGCAAATCGTATGCATCCCCCATGTGAAATTCCACGCGCTATGGGCGTCCGATTTCGCCGTCACGCTGATCAACAGAATCCATCCCGGTGATCTTGATGCGGTCGGGAAGGAACGGCAAATACAAATTGAGCTTTTAGAAAATATATTGTAAAATAACGGAGAGGAATATATGACCGACTACAATACCATAGACGAATATATCGCGCGGTTTCCGGATGATATACAATCCATCTTGCGAAAAATACGGCAAACTGTCCGGGAGAACGCGCCCGACGCGGCCGAAAAAATCAGCTACGGAATGCCGACGTTTTGGAGAGGGGAAAACCTCGTTCATTTTTCGGCGATGAAAAATCATATCGGATTTTATCCCACACCCGACGGCGTGACAGCTTTCACGGACAGACTGATCGGCTACAAGACATCAAAAGGCACGATCCAATTTCCGCTTAATAAACCCATACCGTATGACTTGATAGCCGAAATCACGCGGTTCCGCGCGGCTTCGGCTCAGAAATAAATGAGGAGGTCAACGACATGGAACCGATAAATAGTCAGATTGTCCCGTTTCTGACGTTTCACGGGAACGCAGAGGAAGCCATGAACTTTTATGCAACCACTCTGCCCGGCGCGAAAATCGAGTTGCTTATTCCGCAAATCGTTCAGGGCGCGTATGATACACTGGCGTTCCTCGTATGTAAAGTAGTGCTTGGTTGTCTGCTTCCTCATGGCGCAATCCCTCCTTGTGCTTCCATTATATATAGTGAGTGCGCAGGGCGGCAAATGTGCGAATTATGAAAAGTGTACACGGTTTTAGCTTTATATGTACTGTTGCAGGGGCGCGGCGTTCACCATCCGGCAAATATCCAGCTTTCGTTTTTTGAGCGCCGAAACGATTTTGCCGTACTCCTTACGTCGCGGCGTTCTTGCTCCGCACTCCCAACTGGAATAGGCGTTTTGGGCGACGTCGATTTCCTCTGCTATCTGCTCCTGCGTCAGGGATAAATCCTCCCGCACCTTTCGTAATAGCTCTTGGCAGGGATAGTCTACAAAGGAAGTGTATTCGTCCAAAAGCCTTTTGCGGTCTATGCCCAATTCCTCCGCCAGCGCGACCGCCGTATCGTATTTTATATGGCGGTTATTATCTTTCTCATATATGGCAAGCGTGGTGGGGACGATTCCAACCTTTTCAGCAAGCGCTCTCGTTGAAAGTCTCTGCATGGTTCTGTGGTAGCGCAGATATTCGCTCGGCGTTGAACAC
>JAIRYC010000113.1 GCA_031267965.1 Oscillospiraceae bacterium
GAAATGTCATGCCGATGATACTCCGCCAAACGCTCTTCCATCAAAGAAAACCTCCGTTTTCTTTATAGTATAGCATATCTCAACCGACTTGTCAATCTCGTGACTACACAATCTAGGCGACCAGCGTGGCGCAGGGCAAAAATACCGAGTGCGCTGTATGGAGGACGGACGCTACTGGATGATTACCAATCTCAAACTCGGCTCAACATCTACCGCAACGGCACTCACTCCAACCGATACTAATATTACGAACGTATGGACATTGCCACAAGTGAATGCAGGAGGGGCACCGAGTATCGGAGAAATTTATGATAGCCCGATTGTGGATGCGTTAGTAGACACGCCCGGGCAGTACTCTCTCCAGACGGACATAACCGCCAACGACTTCTACGGTTATTACTATAACTGGTGCGCGGCTACGGCAGGCGGTACGGCGAGTGGTGGTGTAAATACTTGCACAAATGCAAGCACGATGCCAGTTGGAGATGCTACGGGTGATGTTTGCCCGGCAAAGTGGAGGTTGCCATCTGGTACGACAACTGGAGATTATGCAATACTAAACGCGAGTATGATTGCCGGTGTGCCGTCTGCGCCGAGTACAACTAATCAGCCGTCAAATTGGAATTGGAGTGGTAAGTTTAGTGGAATACTGGCGGGAAGTCGTAATGCTAACACTTTTGACTCTATGGGTGTGGCAACACTTCTTTCTACGTCTTCACGCGCAACAGCCGATGCAAGATCAAACACAAACCAGTATATAACTGCATCGTGGGTATCATCGGGGGATGGATACAATTATCGTTCGGACAGAAATCCGTTACGATGTGTAGCAAGGTAGAGTTAGTTACTTTTATCGTTCGCTGTCTGGCGGACTAAACAATCACAACTATTTTCTTTATTCTATAACCCCTGCTCACAATCGCCAATTAAAAATAGTCGAAAAACATCGGATACCGTATTGACTTATTCTCGTGCTTATTGTATAATATAAAGGCATTTTGTATTTGTTAGCGTCAGCGGAGGGGTGTGTAACAATATGCTGGACGAGCAAGCCAAAACCGATTATATGTCTAAAATGGCAGATAACCTCGGTATTCTGCGAAAGAAACTCAAGTTGACCCAAGCCGAACTTGCTAAAAGGATTGGCGTAAGCAGACAAACTCTGATGGATATAGAGAACAAGAAGCGGCTTATGACGTGGAGTATCTTTATGTCGCTGTTTGCGGTGTTTCGCGAAAACGAGGATACAAGCGCACTCTTAGTTTTCTATTCAATCTCTACTGACGAACTCACAAAGTTTATCACGAACCGCTGATATAAATAACCGCACCAAAATCTGTCTTTGGAGGTGAGCCAACCGTGCCGCTGTCGCCCTTTCATGCCCTATATACCGCCCGTGAGTTGTCGAGCTATGCGCACAGCGCTGACAGGCTGGTTGCTGCCTACGCCTCCTCAGATATTGAGGTGTATCCTTATCAGATTGCGGCGGCACAATTCGCCTTGCGCTCACCATATCTCAAAGGCGTGGTGCTTGCGGACGAGGGCAGTCTGGGTAAAACTTATGAGGCGTTGCTGGTTATCACTCAACTATATTTTGAGGGTAAGGAGCGGATTCTGCTTGTCGTGCCAACTCCGCTGTTACATCAATGGTGGGGCATATTGCAGGATAATTTCTCGGTGGATTTTCAGATTCACGCGGAGGGCGATTGCACATTCGACTTCAAGGGGATTATCCTCACTACATATGACTTTGCCACCACCAACGCCGAGAAAATCGGCAATATCGTATGGGACGCGGTTGTATTCGAGGAAGCCCACCGCATAGCCAAACCCGACAACAAAACGACTATCGCCCTCAAAACGGCCGTGGGCAATGCGTTCAAGATACTGCTCACTGCCACGCCTATGCAAAACTCCATTATGGATTTGTATGGGCTGATTGACTTCATCGACACAGGCGCACTCGGTGACGCGGACGCTTTCTACAAGCGATATTTTCGCAAGCCCGAAAACTACGGCGAACTCACCGCCACCGCCTCGCGTTATTGTTTCCGCACCCTGCGCTCACAGGTGGAGGGCTATGTCAAAATCCCCAACCGCATACCCGTGACCGCCGATTATCCGCTGTCTGCCAAAGAAGTGAAACTCGCGACGATGGTGGATGCATATCTCGAAAAGCCCGAAAAGCAAGCGTTTCCGAAAATGGACGGCTACGACTTGACGCTTATGTTCAAGCGGGCGTTGTCTTCTTCTCCGTGGGCGTTGTGTAACCTTGCGGATACCGCCGTGGGGCGCGTTCGTGAGACTGAACTGGTAGAAATGGCTACATTCGCCGCCGACATCACGCCGCAAAGCACAGGCAAAGGACAAGCCCTGCTCAAAGCCCTCAAAACCGCGTTTGCGGGGCTGAAAAAGCGTGGCGCAAACAGAAAAGCGATAATCTTCACGGAATCGCTTGCCACGATAGGATTTTTACACAAACTTCTCGAAGATACATATAAGGTTGTGGCGTTTGATGGGAGCAAGTCCAGCGACTATTCCGTAATAAAAAAGTTTGAGAATGAAGCCGAAATCCTCATCACGACTGATGTTGCGGCGGAAGGCTTTCATCTTGCTTTTTGTTCGCTGGTGATAAACTTCGACTTGCCTTACAACGTCCTCACGCTTGAACAGCGGATTATGCGCTGTCACAGACAGGGGCAGCAAAACGATGTTGTCGTGCTGAACTTTCTCAAAAAAGATAACTTTGCGGATGTACGTATGCTGGAACTCATCAACAAGCGCGTGAGCCAGTTTGATGGCATTATGGGTATGAGTGACGATGTTGTGGGCAATTTCACCGAAAACGCCGCAGACGGCATTACAACCGCCTTTGAGCAAGCCCGACACCGCGAGGACATTGAGGCAGAGTTTCAAGCGGGATTGGCGGCGCATGAGGACGATAACGCCAATGCTGTTGAGCAAGCCGAAAACGCGCTGTTTACTACCTTTACCCGCGATATTGCAGATAAAGTCACCGTCACGCCGCAGTATATCAAAGACCGCACGGCTGAAATCAACGCTAAACTTTGGAAACTCATCAAGTGGTTTTTCACAGGTAAAAGCGGCTATTCTCTTGAAGAAGAAACACGGACGTTGCACGTTGGAATCCAATCGCAAAAGGTATTTACAGGCGCATCACTTCGGCGGCGTGAATATTCGATAGATGATAAAAGCATAGAGAAATCGGGGCGGTTGACCGTTTCATGTTCCCTCGCAAAAAACATGATTAGCGAGATATTTTGGCGCGGCATTGCCGACAGAGGCACGGTCACGGCGAACAGCTTGCCCGAACCCTGCACGGTTGCCTATTACCAAGTCAAAATCAAGGCAGGATATTTCGGCGGCGTGAGTTATTTTGTATTCACAGGCAAGACCAAAAACGGACAATTCCTATCTGATGAGGATTGTCGCGAGATTATAGGCTTGCCGATAATCCAATTCACCGCTGAACACGAAACCTACGGTGAGCGGGATGGCTTGTCCAAGAAAAAATCACCCCACGACCTCGACACGCTGATAAATCCCGCCGACTACATAGCCCGTGCCGTCTCCGATACAGACGAAGCGCGGCGGGAGGAAATCGAGGCGGTTAGAGATCGCGCCTACCATCGCAAGCAAACATTGAGCCGTGACATTGAGGTGCTGAAAGGCGAACTGCGGCAGATTGAGAGCAACCTATCTCGCACCGCCTCCGTCACCGAGCGCGTAGCGGCTGAGAAGAAAAAATCCACCGCCAGTCGTGACCTCAAATCTCGCGAGCAATCGCTGTTTATGGACAGTATGAAAGCCGATGTTGAGGCAGAAAATGCAATCAAGAAACTTACAGAGCAAGCCAATTTGACAGCCGAAATAAAACGGCAGTTTGTTATAGAAATGATAGGGGGGACATCCAAATGAGTGAAAAAATTGACGGTCTTTCGATGGACATCGCCGCGCCTGAGCAGGAGAAACTGCGGGCGGCGTTCCCGCACTGCTTTACAGAGGGCAAGCTGGACGAGCGCAAATTATTTGAGCTGCTCGGCACGTTTGACACCCTTGACGAGAACGACCGTGAAAAATATGAGTTCCGTTGGAAAGGCAAGCAGGAGGCGTTACAGCTTGCGGGTAAGCGTAGCGCGGGAACGTTGCGCCCCTGCCCTGATGAAAGCGTGGATTGGGACAGCACTCGCAATCTCTACATAGAGGGCGACAATCTGGAAGTGTTGAAACTGTTGCAAACTTCCTACTACCGCAAGGTCAAGATGATTTATATCGACCCGCCATATAACACGGGCAATGATTTTGTTTATGCCGACGATTTTGCCGACCCGCTGGCACGGTATCGCGAAGTCACACGGCAGACCACCAAGAGCAATCCCGAGAGCATGGGACGATTCCACACCAACTGGCTGAATATGATGCTGCCACGCTTGCGACTGGCGGCGAATCTGCTCAGGGATGATGGGGTTATATTTATTAGCATTGATGATACAGAAATAACGAACTTGAGAAAAATATGTGACGAAATATTCGGAGAGGAAAACTTTTTAGGTATTATCCTTTGGAAGAAGAAAACCAATGGCAACAATATGGGAGTAATACCGCCTGTCCACGATTATATTGTCGTGTATGGTAAGCAAGTTAATGAGATTGGCGAAATTGGGTATGAGATAACGGAAGAGTTCATCCAAAAAACATACTCCAACCCCGACAATGACCCACGTGGCGCGTGGACAACAATGGATTTATCGGCAAACCATAAAGGCCCTCATTTTCCCATAACGAATCCTGTAACAGGACAAGTTTGGGATCCACCCGAGGGGCGTTATTGGGTTTTCAATGAGGCAGAGGTAAAACGTCGCATTGAGGACGGGCGAATCATTTTTGGTAAAACAGGCAATACGCGCCCTGTACAAAAGGTATTTGCCGCCGAGCGTTTGAGCGGAAAAATCCGTGCTGAGTCGTGGTGGGATAATCACGGTATGAATGCGGACGCAACGGAAGAAATACGCGACTTGTTCGGGCAGGGCAAACTATTCACTCATCCCAAGCCGTCAAAACTGATTTACAACCTTGTGAAGATAGCCACATCCAATGACGATATTATCATCGACTTTTTCTCTGGCTCTGCCACCACCGCTCACGCGGTTATGCAACTCAACGCGGAGGACGGCGGCAACAGGAGGTTTATTCTCGTGCAGATACCCGAAATGTGCGATGAAAAATCCGAGGCATACAAGGCGGGATACAAGACCATCTGCGAAATCGGCAAGGAGCGCATACGCCGCGCTGGGGCGAAAATCAAGGGCGAGCAAGACGGACAAGTCAAATTAGGTGAAGATGAAAAATCTCCGCTTGATACAGGATTCCGCGTATTCAAACTGGATTCGTCCAACCTCAAACAATGGGACAACAGCCCAATCACAGGCGAAAATGCGCCGACATTGTTCGAGCAGCGTATACTTGCGATGCTGGATATTATCAAACCCGACCGTGCCGATTTGGACGTGGTGTATGAGGTTATGCTCAAACTCGGGCAGGATTTGTGTGAGCCGATTCTTGCGATTGATGTGGGCAATGGGCGACAGGTCTACGGCGTAGGCGCGGACGTGACGTTTATGGTGTGCCTTGCGCCGAATATTACGGAGGTTGAGGCAAAGATTATGGCTGAATATGCGCCCGGACGGATTGTGTTTGCCGACCAATGTTTCCGAGATTCAACGGATAAGAGCAACGTCAAACTAACCCTGCGCGACCGCGGGATTACGATTAGAGTGTTATAAGAAAGGCGGTGAGGGCAATCATGGAAAGAGATTTTCGTTATTTGCGTGAAAAACACGGCGATGCTGGGGCAAGAGACATCTTTGAAAAGATTTGCTCTCAACTGCTGTCGGCTAAGTTTGGGGATGAGGCGCACAATCTAAAACCATCACAGGGAGATTTAGGGTTAGACATTGTTGTCGGGGATTTCTCTGCTCCGATGGATGTTTATCAATGCAAGTATTTTGTTGACGGCATTGGTAGCTCTCAAAAGCAGCAAATCAAGCACTCGTTTGACCGTGTTATTACCTCGACTGATTTCAAGGCGAAGAGTTGGACGCTTTGCCTGCCCTGTGAATTGACAATCAAGGAGTTCCAATGGTGGAGCGAGTGGTCTAACCAAATGAAAAAACTACATAGATTGCCGATGGCGCTGTGCGAAGGTAGCAATCTGATTATTCAAATGAAAACTATTGGCATATATAATACTGTGTTCGATGATGATATCCGTCTGCAACTGGACGAAATTCACAAATTCCTTGCCGCTGAAAACGAGCGCAGATATGGCGAAATTATTGTTATGTTGAACGAGATTGACACCGAGCAATATAGCGACATGATATTTGTGCGAAAGTTGGAAAATGCCAATATAAGCGGGATTGATGGCTGTAAACGCGATTTTTTCAATGCTGAACTTGCAGAACAAGCCGTAAAAAGTCAAGGTGACGATGAAAAAACCAGACTGATTGCTCATTTGAAAGCGCAAGTGCATTCTATATGGGATACGCAATATAGACGCTATCAGCATGATGCAGACGGTAATGATTTGCTAACGAGAGTGTATCAGCGTGTTGAAGATATGGATACCACCACACTCAGCACCCCTCTGACACAATACAGTATGTTTGCCAAAAAAGGCATACTGCACCAATGGGCAGAAGAATGTAGTGTTGGTTGGCTATCGGATTATATGGATAAACTCGAGCAATATATCACGGAAGCGGGGGCGGGAGCATGAGCGGCGTGTTGAATTTTTCCGAATACATAGATGACGCTGTTCGTCTGCTAATAATTATTGAGGCATTAAATAGAATTAAGCCCACGCAAAAAGTCACCGAAACTCGCATAAAGCTCTTTGACTATTATTTGAAATTTCCACACACTATGTTTGATGAGAGCATAGCGGTTGACGGGATAAAAAGTAACTTCGATGAATATTACGCCTTTTTCCACTGGAAACCCGATGTAGTCAAATATCGGGGTAGCCTAAATTTCTTGATTGCAAAAGGCTTTGTAGAAAAGCGGTTGGAGGATACAAATTTATTTTTCACTATTTGCCCTCAAGGAGCAGAGGCTCTGTCGAAAATGAAAAGCGGTTATAAGCAGCGACTAACCTCTTTGGCTGAGTTGGCGATTCCTCTCATATCAAAACTAACGGATAAAAAGATAGAAGAGGAAATCATGAAAAAGGCAAACTTGTTGTCACGAGAAAGTGGAGGTTTAACCGATGAAAATTAGTATGCGGCTTCTGAAACTGACCCTATTAGGCTCGCGGAAGAATTATGTGGTCGAATTCAAGGCGGGACTCAACTACATATCAGGGCATACCTCCACCGGAAAAACTTCCGTGTTGGAGATGATAGACTATGCTCTGGGGTCAAAAGAGCATAAGTCATACATTGAGATTGGACAAAGTTGCTCTGCGGTTGAATTGGAACTCGCAATCGGCTCTGAACAATTTCTTTTCCGTAGAAAATTATTTAGCTTTACCGAACCAATGGTTATTGAGCAGTGGGATAGCGAAAAGGGCAAGTATTCTTTCTACACCCGTTGCGATGTTGATGCTCCGAGCAATCCTAATTCTTTATCTGCATTTTTGCTTGAAAAATTCAATTTGGCAGATGTGACAATTATTCAAGATAGATTTAGTTTTCGTGATCTATTCAAATATTCATATCTTAAACAGACCGAGATAGACAATGAAGATATAATGAGAGAAAGCGACTGGGTGCGAAATGCTAAACGAAAAGCTACATTTGAGATAATTTTCAACCTTTTTGATGCTACCCTCGACAATTATAAGAAAACGCTCAAAAACAAGGAAGACGAATATAAAAATCTTGAGATTCGCTTGCAAGGCATAAAGGATTTTCTAATCACCGCTGAACTGAGTGATATGCAGGAGTATGTAAAACAGGCAAACGCTCTTCGCACAGATATTGAGAGGCTGAAAGGCGAGCTTTCAGCCGTAAAGCAAGATAAAGGCATCAATACCGATTTTGCAAATAGTCTGCGGCAAAGAATAATTGCTATGAAAGAACAACTCAGCATTATTGCTGGTGAAAAAGCAGACCAGCATGATTATCTCAACAGACTGCGGCTTCTGAAAAATCAGTATGATAGTGAAATCGAAAAGCGGCAAATGGCTAAGGACGGATATTTTGTGTTTAGTCAATACGAGTTCGCTTTTTGTCCAAATTGTCTGCGACCAATAGCCCAACACAATGCTCAAGAGATATGTTGCTTATGCGGAAGTAGCAGAAGTGATAGTAGTAGTGAATTATTGGTGATTGAGAAAGAAATCAAGCAAATCAAGCGAAAACTTAATGAGATTTTGAAATTTATCGAATCCGAAGATAAAAAATTAGATAATATTTCTGTGCGCGAACGCCAGAGCAAGCAAGCGTTGTCGGAAGCAGAGCAAGAACTTCAACATCTATATGCAGATTATGATAATCCACGATTGGAGCAGATTGAACTGCTGAATTATGAGATTGGTAATCGTATGCGCCTACAATATGAGTTGGAACAAAAACTCAAAATGATTGAGGAACTTGAAGGTATAGAAAAATATCTCAAGGATAAAGGCTCGACCCTTGAAAACTTAAAAACTATGATTCGGGATTTGTCCAAAGTGACACCAGATAAAGAAACGCTCATACGGGGGATAACAACTCGTTTTACAAAGATATTGGAGGCGTTTTCATATCCTAAACTTAGTAATTCTTATGTTGACGATAAAACATATCTGCCATATGTGAGGGGCAATAAATATAACGACATAGGCAGTCTCGCTGGCGTGTCGCTCATTACAATGGCTTATTATCTCGCCGTACTTCTTGAGGGTATAACCGACGACTATCATCACTTGAATATTCTAATGATTGACTCGCCAAGAAAAAATCTTGGCGCAAAAGCCAACGCTGATACAGATGAAGAGTTCAAAGATGAAAAAATATTTGACGCAATAATAAAGCTTTTCACGCAAATTGGCAAGGAATACGAAGATAGATTGCAGTTAATTGTTGTCAACAACGGCTATCCCGATTTCCTGCCCGCAGACTGTGTCGTAGCTGAATTTGACACGGAACGCGATAATTTGCCGAATGGTCTTATTGATGATGCTGTCTAATCCATGAAATGAGGCGATATAATGAAACTCAAGTTCAAGCCATACGCATTCCAAACCGACGCCGTCACCGCCGTGGTTGACCTCTTTCGCGGGCAGGAAAAGCGGCAGGACACTTTTACCATAACCAATGAGCAACAGCTCAATTTCGATGCGGGGTTGGGCGTTGGCAACGCGCTCACGATCCCCGACGCGCAAATCACCGCCAATATGAACGAGATTCAGAAACGGCATAGCCTACCCCTTACCGCCGACCTTTCGGGCAATCAGTTTTGTGTCGAAATGGAGACAGGCACGGGCAAAACCTATGTTTACACCAAGACGATTTTCGAGTTGCATAAGCAATATGGATTCACCAAGTTTATCGTGGTTGTGCCGTCTGTGGCGATTCGCGAGGGCGTGTATAAGTCTTTCCAAATCACCGCCGAGCATTTCGCCGCGCAGTATGACAACACGCCTGTGCGCTGTTTTATCTACGACTCAAAAAAGCTGTCGCAAGTGAGGTTGTTCGCCACTTCCAGCGACATTGAAATTATGATTATCAACATTGATGCGTTCAAGAAAGCCGAAAATGTCATCAATCAGGAGCAAGACCGCTTGAACGGCGAAACGGCGATGAGTTACATACAGGACACCCGCCCGATTGTTATCATTGACGAGCCGCAAAGTGTTGACAACACGCCAAAAGCCAAAGAAGCTATCGCAAGCCTTAACCCGCTATGCGTGTTTAGATATTCCGCTACCCACCGCGAGAAAATCAATCTGCTCTACCGCCTAACGCCTGTGGACGCTTACCAAATGGGGCTGGTCAAGCAGATATGTGTATCCAGTAACCAAGTTGAAAATGACTTCAATCGCCCATATATTCGCCTTGTTTCTGTGAGCAACGATAACGGATTCTCCGCAAAGGTTGAAATAGATAAAGCTGCGAAATCTGGCAAAGTTGACCGCAAAGCCATCACCGTCAAGCAGGGCGCAGATTTATTCGAGTTATCGGGTCAGCGTGATTTATATGAGGGCTATTCTATCGCGGGAATCGACTGTCAGCAGGGTTTTGAGTCCATCGAGTTTGCCAATAGTGAAACGCTCTATCTCGGCAAAGCGTTTGGTGATATAGATGAAAACCTCGTCAAGCGGGCGCAGATTCGCCGCACGATTGAGGCACATTTGGATAAAGAGTTGCGCTACATTGAAAAGGGTATCAAGGTTTTGTCGCTGTTCTTTATTGATGAAGTGGCGAAATACCGCACCGCCGAGGGCGATAAAGGCATTTACGCCGAAATGTTTGAGGAGTGCTATGCCGAACTCCTCGCGCTGAATAAGTTTGTGCCCCTCCGCGAGCGTTTTACGGCGGGTATTTCCGCAATCCACAACGGCTATTTCTCACAGGATAAAAAGGGCAATCTCAAAAACACCAAAGGCGATACGCAGGACGATTATGACACCTACTCCACCATCATGAAAGATAAAGAGTGGCTGCTGTCGTTCGATTGTCCCTTGCGTTTCATTTTCTCACACTCCGCGCTCAAGGAGGGCTGGGACAACCCCAACGTCTTCCAAGTTTGCACACTGATTGAGCAGAAATCCACCTTTACCTGCCGCCAAAAAGTCGGGCGTGGATTGCGTCTATGCGTGGATCAAGACGGCAATCGCATTGAGGACAGGAATATCAACATCTTGCACGTTATGGCTAATGAGAGTTTTGCCGAGTTTGCCGAAACGCTCCAAAAAGAAATTGAGCAAGAAACAGGCGTAAAGTTTGGCATCCTGCAAATATCGCTGTTCAACGGGCTAACATTTACCGATACCGTCACCGAAGAGAAAAAGGTTACTGAGGAACAGGCAAAAGTTATCGCGGAATATGTGACGGCAGTTGTAAATAAGCCGCAAGAATCCGCCGAAACACCTATTGTTCCAACTGCGCCGCCCGAACTTGCTCCAGTTATAGAAAAAGCCGTTGCCGCCGCGCAAATGGGCGCAGAGGTAACACCTGAAAAAATCGCGGAGATAACATATACTGAAACAAAGCAGGTTGAGCAGACCGTATCCTATGACGATGCACAGGAATTGCTCACTCACTTTGAGCAAAAAGGCTATGTCACAAAATCGGGCGCAATCAAGGACACTATGAAAGCTGCCCTCGCCGCAGGAACGCTCGATTTGCCCTCCCGATTCGAGAGCGCAAGGCAGAAGTTTGAGAACGTCATAGCCAAAGCCAATACCCGCCCGCCTGTGCAGGATGCGTCAAAAGAAGTCCGTGTCCACCTCAAAAAAGAGGTTATGATTTCGCCTGAGTTTTTGGTATTGTGGGAGAAAATCAAGGGGCGCACGGCATATCGCGTGCAGTTTGACGAGCAGTTGTTTGTTGACCGCTGTATAGAGGAATTATCGCGCACAGAGCGCATTACACGGGCGAAAATCGTCAGCCGCACCGCAAAAATGAATGTGGAGCAATCGGGCGTTAGCCATATCGAAACCGAACTCCGCGCCACCGATATGAATGATGAATCACACAATCTGCCCGACTTTTTGCGTATGGTGGATAACGAGTGTTTCTTGTCACAAAAAACAGTCGCAAATATCCTCATCCAAAGCGGGCGTTCACAGGATTTTCTCAATAACCCACAGCGTATGACGGAAGTATTTATCGAGGCAATCCACGGCGTTCAGAACAATATGGAGATTGACGGCATCCGCTATATGCGGCTTGACGGCGAAGAATATTATCTGCAAGAGATTTTCGACAGCGAAGAGTTGACGGGTTTTCTCGACAAAAACGCCATTGCGGTTGACAATAGCGTTTATGACCATATTATTTACGATTCATCCACCGTTGAGCGTCCGTTTGCTGTGGCTCTCGACAATGATCCCGATGTGCGGATGTTTTTCAAGATACCCGATAAGTTCAAGATTGAAACCCCCATCGGCACATACAATCCCGACTGGGCAGTCTATATTGACAAAGACGGCGAACAACGGCTTTATTTCGTGCTGGAAACCAAAGGCACAACCCGCCTCGGTGACTTGCGAACTCCCGAACAACAGAAAATCCAGTGTGGCACAAAGCATTTCGCGGCGTTGTCAGACGGTGTAGAGCTTCGTGTGGCACGGGATTGGCGCGAGTTCAAGGTTAGTGTTTAAGGCGTGGTGCAATCCCGCGCGAGTGTTGAAATATCGTGCACCAGTTGATAAAACGTTTTTAGGTTTTATTTTTTGTTTCCGTGTGTAACCGGTTCAAGTTATAGACAGCGAAACCAGACTTGTCCTTGTGTATCAAGGCTTGTCTGGTTTTTCTTTGTCGAGAGGCAACTGCACCAAATGGCAAAACATGGACAATTTGGCGACAGATTTTTGCCGAGTCTGCGGCCTAATCTGTCGGACAAAAACGCATAGGGTCTGTTCTTCCTGAATATGCTGTGATAAGCTACCAGAGGAAGGAGCTACCCCTATGCCAAGAACACCGAACACCCGCCCCATCACCTTGAAACAAGAACCAAGCGCGGCCAGCTTCGCCGAATTATGCGCCGAGTTTATCCGCTTCAAAAAGCTACGCAACCTCTCGCCCGAAACCATCAGCTTTTATGAGGATTGCGGCCGCTACTTCGCCGATTTTTTAGGCGAGGCCGTCATGTGCGACAAAATCACGGAGGACACCTATTATAATTACATTGAGCATTTGCACGAAACCAAACCCAATCTAAGCTCGGCAACGGAGCGGTCATACTTAACGGGTATCCGCGCCATCCTGTATTATGGGATGAAAAAGGGCTACTTACAAGACTTTGTGGTGCAATTGCCCAAAATTGATGAGGTTGTCAAGGATACCTACACCGACAGCGAAGTGAAGATTTTGCTCGAAAAGCCCGATATTAAGTCGGCCAGCTTCGCCGAGTATCGCAACTGGGTCATCATCAATTACATGCTCGGCACAGGCAACCGCGCAGGGACAATCGTCAGCGTTCAAATAGAGGACTTGGACTTTGAAGGCAATATCATCATCCTCAAGAAGCTCAAGGGACGCAAGCAATACGTCATCCCTATTTCGCGGTCGCTGGCGGCGATTTTGCGAGAATATTTGAGTTACCGCAAAGGTGAGCCAGGCGAACCGCTGTTTTGCACGGCCTACGGCAAGCCTATGACTACGGATATTCTGGAGAAAGAAATCGCCCGCTACAACCGCAAGCGCGGCGTGGAAAAAACCAGCCTCCATATGTTCCGACATACGTTTGCCAAACAATGGATATTAAATGGCGGCGATATTTTTCGCTTGCAGAAGATTTTAGGCCATTCCAGCCTTGAGATGGTACGCAAATACGTCAATATGTTCTCTGATGATTTACAGCGGGGATTTGACAGCTTCAACCCATTGGAAAACTATTTGGGCGCGGCCAATAAAGGTGATAAACTTTCACTGAAAGGCCGTAAATGAAAGAAGCCCCACAATTTGAACCCATCCCGCACGAGCAGCTATTAGCCGCCCGCCAAGCCGACATCCCCGCCTACCTCGCCCAGCGTGGGGAGCAGTTGATACCCACAGGCGGCAG
>JAIRYC010000118.1 GCA_031267965.1 Oscillospiraceae bacterium
ATTCAATCTCAGGGGCTTGCCGTTGTAGCTTAGAAACTGCTCTTCGCCTTGCTGTAGGCAGGGCTATTTTGTTATGCCTTCTTGGTGTGGCGGCGGGTAATTCTTTCACGCTATTCTCCGATGGTTTTAATTGTTATATGTTTTTTGTCACCTTGCAAAAACTAATTCGATCAATTCCCGCAAAACAGTCATCAGCACAAGCGCTGCCCCGCTTCTAAAAAGCACTACGCCGCCTTCGCGCAGGGTTGCAAACTGAAAATCAGCTTCATCGTTATTTGCGCCGCGCAGTGTGCCAACAGTTTGCGTTGCTTTTTTATAGTATACCCTATCCGCAATGAAGCCCGCGACAGTACCCAAGGCAAGTTCACCGAAAATTAAAGGAAGATATGGCTTGATAACGTTTGCGACCGTTTGCCAAAATGTACTCCCAAGCCTAAAAGCACTCATTTCTTCCCTGATGTATTCAAGCCTATCGGGCAAAAGCTTTAATATTTCCTGCGCATCATAATGATTGTAAAATTGCCACGCCGTAAAGGCAAACAGCCCAATGCTAGCAAGAAAAAACAACCCAGCCACGCCATACATTTTGCGGTATAAAAACCAATAACCACGGAAGATAAACGCCGCCCAGTTAAAAAACAAGCGCCTAAAGCCCTCCGTTATCCTCTTGAATCTGTGCAGATAAATACGGGCGTTCCGCTGAATAAACAGCACCAAATCACCCGCGTTTGCGCCGCCCAAATCTTGCTCAGGCGAAACATACATGGGGTCGTTCTGCCCCGCAATCCAAACATGCTGTGTGCCCGGTACCGCCGGATATTTTGGGTTTGGCGCAAAAAACAAGTACCCGCAGCTTTCGCACTGAAGGTTGCCGCGCTTATTTTTGCGTCCGCAATTCGGGCAGAAAAAATGCGGCGAATCTGGGTCAGGTTCGGACTCGGCTTGCTCTTCCCAACGGTTTATATGCGATTGCAAACGCTCTTCAGATTCGGCTGAGACCTTTGCTTTTTCCTCCGTTTCCGGTGGCAGCCAAACAAAATCCTTGCCGTGCCGCTCACTGAGCGCACAGTGTTCGCCATGCTTCCAGCACGCTCTGTGCTGCGGCGCGCCGCAATCCGGGCAAGTAACAATATCCTCCCCGGCGGCAAGTGGCTCACCGCAGCCCGGGCAGGGCAGGTCTTCATAACGCTGGGACACACGATTCTCCAATAATGCACTTTATCTATTATAGTATAACGCATTCTTTAAGATTACGCAAGCACCGTATCGCACCACGCCAAAATGTCCGCATAAACCTCACCGCGGCTATCCTCGTTGTGGATCTCGTGCCTCAGGCCCGGATATAGCTTGCACGCCACACGCTCCTGCGCGTTCTCTTTCAGCAGAGCCTCCACCTGGCGCACGCCCTTGCCGTAGCTTCCAACCGGATCCGCTTCTCCGGCAATCAACAGGATTGGCAGCACCTTGGACAAATTCTGGTACCATTGCACCGAATTTGCTTTGCTCAGCAATGTGAATACATCCCTGAAGCCTGCTGCCGTGAAGAGAAAGCCACAGCCTGGGTCGGCAATATACGCGTCAACGTTAGCGTTGTTTACGCTCAGCCAGTCAAACTTGGTGCGCGCATTGGCTATGCGCTTGTTATAGGCGCCGAACGCCATTGTGTCCAGCAGCTTGCTGCGGTGATAACTGCCGCGCAGCTTAGTGACAAGCCCGGCAAGGGCAATGCCGACACCAGAGGCCGGGTTTGCACCGCTTGTGCCGCAAAAAATAGCGCCTGCCAATTCTGTGCCGTAGCGTTCGGCGTAAAGCCGCGCGATAAAACTGCCCATGCTATGCCCAAACAAAATCACCGGCAGCCCCGGGTGTTCGTTCCGGGCAATATCGGTCAGCAGCTTGCTGTCGGAAACAAGGCCGCTCCAGCCGTCGCGCTCACCAAAGTATCCCCAATCCTTCGGGGAACAGCTTTTTCCGTGTCCTGCATGGTCAATGACATAGACTGCAAAACCGCGCTCCGCCAAATAAAGCGCAAACTCGTCATAGCGCTCACCATGCTCCGCCATACCATGCGCAATCTGAAAGACGGCGCGCAGCTTCGACTTATCCGCCGCCGCAAAGGAGCGCGCATAAATCTCGCCTACACCCGTTTGGGAGGGAAAATGGTACTCGTTTTTTAGAATTTCCATAGCACACCGCCTTGACTAAATTTCACTTAGCAAAATTACTTCTTTGTTAATACAACCAAGGTATGTTCCTTCTGCTGTGAGTATAGCATACTTTGCCTGCAAGTGCAAGGATTTATCAAGCGTCCGTATGATGACGGCGTTTTTTGGCCCACAACATGCTGAACATGCCAACAAGCGCTCCGCAGGTGCCGTTAATCAAATCCCACATGGTGTCCAACAGACCAGAGTCGCTGTCCGGCGTGGATTGCTGCAGGCGCAGCCCAAAAACGCGGTCAAGGCCGAACTCGTAGATTTCCCAGACCGTGAGTATTGCAAGCGCAATGGAGATGGAACAGATTGCGTTAAGCGCGGGAGAAATCTTGCCGTATTTCTCCTGCATAAGGCATGCCAGTTCCCAACCAAAGCACACGCCAAGATACCCGGCAAAAATATGCTCAGGGATATCAATATCCACAAAGCTGGTAAAAATGTTTATGCTTGTCCCAACAACGCAGCCCAGCGCAATAAAAATATTAAATTTGCTCTGGAGCGAATAGGGCATGCGCGACAAAAAGCCCTTTGCGCCAAATATTTGAAAAAAGCCCCACAAGTGCGTAAAGCCAATCGCGCCCAATGCCTGCGCAAACTGCACTGGATACCCAAGGCAAAGCATAACAATGCCCCACGTCAACAGCGCCGCGCGCAGCAAATACCACAGATATTTGGTGCCCTTTGGGATTTTTGAATATGGATAAATTTTCACTTTTCATTCCTCGATTTTTTAATGATACAAACGAACAGCCCCGTGGGTAAACCCGCGGGGCGGACGCTTTACGCTGTTTTATGCAAACAGACCTGCAAACCAATCGTAAATGATTGCAAATAACTCTTTCAGCCAGTTATACTGCGGGGCAATATAGCCACCGTCAACAACATATTGCTGAAGCGCGTCTTTGACTGCTGCAAGGAACTCTGGAATACTCAAACTTATGTCAGCTCCTTTCTTGTTAAAGATAGGAAAATCCTTACGGATGACGGGGTTTATTTGCTGAGGTTTTCGAACAGATCAAGCACTGGAGCAATGAGGGCAATCAGCCAATCCGGGAGGAAGGTCAGTTCATTCGCAAAGTTTGCGAGCCATTGACCTAAGTTTGCAAACAGTTCAGACATTTGGGACACCTCCTTTTTAGTAGATTAAAGCAGTTTCTTTGATAGTAGCAAAGCGCTTACTTGAATTAGGGGAATAATTGAGCATGTGTTAAAGGATGTAAACTGTAAACATTCTCTTAAGAAAGTCGACCAAGCCGCTGATGAGCCAGTCAAATTGGGCAGGCAAGCCTTCAAGGAACAAGATGATTTGATTCGTCACGTCATAACTATTGTGTGGATTGACAACTGCCACAAAGGATGCGAGTAATTCAGGCATTTGCAACACATTCTTTCTCGTTTAGGTTAAAACATGCTTTTGATTGCGCCTTTAACAACCGTTTTGAGAATGAGCTTGACGCCAAGCTTTGCGAGCACTGCGCCAACCTTGATGAGAACCTTGGTGCACACCTCTGCGACCTGCTGGCCAAAGTTATCGCCGAGCCAGTCGAGCAGCGTCTGAAAGGCGTCGGTGAATTCGTAGGTTTCTTCATCATCTGCCGCCGTGGACGACACATCAAGTGTCTGGACGGTGCATGGACATGCCGCACCGCAGTCGTCAAGCACACAGACAATGCCGTTGTCGCTGCAGTTCTGACAGGTTTCCTCAGCCGCAGCAGTTACACCGCCAACGCCAAGCAGCAGTCCAAAAACCAGCAGCAAAGCGAGGAAGCGTTTTGTTTTCTTCATAAAAACCTCCTATTTTGAATAATACTTGTGATGCCATGAACACATTGTAAACGAAACGAGAAAAAAAATCAAGTGTTTTTTTGAATTATTTCAAAATTTTTAAAGTTACAAGCTTGTTACGGGTCATTTTAACCAAACGACAGCTTGGTCGTGGCTAAAATGCGGACAATGGCATAATAATTTTTGCCACGGATTAGTCCCAAGGGTTTTTGCCGGTTTCCGCCATTTTGAGAAAAACGTCAAACAAGAATGCTGTGTCCTTTGGACCCGGGCTTGCCTCCGGGTGAAATTGCACAGTAAAATATGGTTTGCCATGGTAGCACACGCCTTCCACCGTGCCGTCATTAACGTTGATACAGTGCACTTCGGCATTTGCGGGCAGGCCCTCCGCCTGCACCATGTAGCCGTGGTTTTGGCTGGAGAGATAGGTTCTGTCCTCGGCAAGAAATTTGACCGGGTGGTTGGCGCCACGGTGTCCGTATTTCATGCGGCAGGTTGAGCCGCCTAGGGCCAGCGCGCTTAGCTGATGCCCAAGGCAGATGGCGAACGTTGGAATGTCCGAATGATAAATCTCACGTACGGCGGCGATGGCCCCCTTGCAGTCCGTCGGGTCGCCGGGGCCGTTAGAAAGCATTACCGCGTCGTGCTCCGCCGCAAGGATTTCCGCCGCAGTTGCACTGCACGGGTATTGCGTCACACGGCAGCCGCGCTCCAGCAGACTGCGGGCAATATTGTTCTTTGTGCCGCAATCCAAAAGGGCAATACTGGCGCCCGCGTTCTGCACACCGCGCTCAATCTTTTCTATGACGCTCACACTCTCGACCACATCTGCCAGCGCATAATCGCGCGCCTTAGCGATTTGCTTCTCCAAATCGCTGACGTCGTCGGTCAGCACGCCGCGCATGGTACCGCCCTCACGCAGCTTTTTGACCAGCGCGCGGGTATCCACCCCGGAAAGGCAGGGTATGCCCTGAGTGCGGAGCAAGTCCTCCAGCGTGCCGGCGCAGCGGAAGTTGGAGGGATGGTCGCACAGCTCGCGAACTATGAAGCAGCTGGGCTGCAACCGCCCGGACTCAAAGTCTTCCGGTTCAACGCCATAGTTACCAATCATGGGGTAAGTCATCACGATGCCCTGCCCCGCATAGGAAGGGTCGGTAAGAACCTCCAAGTATCCTGTCATGGAGGTATTAAAAACTACCTCACATGTTGTTTCGCGGAACGCGCCGCGGGCTTCGCCTGCCCAGATACTGCCGTCCTCCAAAACTAACCAAGCTTGCATATGTTAACTCCTTATTATGCGGGGAGAAAATATATGTTATAAAAACCCTATAATATTATATCAGATTTTCAGGCAGGTTGCAATATGCGCCAAAATCCACTATAATATTACGAACTGCGAAAGTGCGCGGTTTGTCTGTTTATGTGCGGGCAGTGCCGGATTAAGTATCTAACATGACAAAAACAAAAGGGGTCTAACTATGATTGACAAGTCCATCCGCAAGGTTTTGGTTATCGGCTCAGGCCCAATCGTCATCGGTCAGGCGGCGGAGTTTGACTATGCCGGCACTCAGGCGTGCCGCTCTCTGCGCGAGGAGGGCGTGGAGGTTGTCCTTGCCAACTCCAACCCCGCAACCATCATGACCGACGGCGATATTGCTGATAAGGTCTATATAGAACCGCTGACCGTGCCCACCCTCACGGAGATTATCCGTGTGGAAAAGCCGGATTCAATCCTGCCGACCCTTGGCGGCCAGACCGGGCTTAACCTTGCAATGGAGCTTGAAGAGAAGGGAGTCCTTGCCGAATACAATGTACGGCTGATTGGAATCAGCGCAAAGGCAATCCGCATGGCGGAGGACCGGCAGGAGTTTAAAGACACTATGGAGCGCATTGGCGAGCCGTGCATTGATTCCCTTGTGGTGGAAACCGTGCGGGACGCGCTGGACTTCGGCAAAAAAATAGGCTACCCCGTTATCGTACGACCGGCTTATACCCTTGGCGGCACCGGCGGCGGTATTGCCGATACGCAAGAACAGCTTGAGGAAATTGCCGCAAACGGCATCCGGCTTTCCCGCGTAGGGCAGGTGCTGATTGAAAAATGCATTGCCGGCTGGAAGGAAATTGAATATGAGGTCATGCGTGACAGCAAGGGCAACTGCATCACCGTTTGTAACATGGAGAATCTTGACCCGGTTGGCGTGCACACAGGCGACTCGATTGTTGTTGCGCCAAGCCAGACGCTGACGGATAAAGACTACCAAATGCTGCGCTCAAGCGCGCTGAACATTATCTCTGCGCTGGGTATTCAGGGCGGCTGCAATGTGCAGTTTGCCCTCCACCCAGATAGCTTCAAGTATGCCGTCATCGAGGTCAACCCGCGCGTGAGCCGCTCCTCCGCATTGGCCTCCAAGGCGACGGGTTACCCAATCGCCCGTGTGGCTGCAAAGATTGCGCTTGGACTTGGTTTGGATGAAATCCCCAACGCAGTCACGGGCAAAACCTACGCCAGCTTTGAGCCTGCATTGGATTACTGCGTGGTCAAAATCCCAAAATGGCCGTTTGATAAATTTGTTACCGCTGCGCGCACGCTTGGCACACAGATGAAAGCGACGGGCGAAGTCATGGCCATCTCACGTTCGTTCGAGGCGGCACTGCATAAGGCGCTGCACTCACTGGAGGAAAACCGCGAGAGTCTGCTTGTGCCGGAATATGTTGAAAAATCTGTTTGGGAACTACGCGAGCTGCTGCGTAATGTGGATAACAGCAGGCTCTATGTTGTTGCGGCAGCGCTTTACCATGGGCTTTCCCCGCGCGAGATTTTTGACATCACCAAAATAGACCACTGGTTCCTGCACCGGATCAAAAACATGGTTGATATGGAAAAGACCCTCTCTACGGGGTACTGCTCCAAGGAGGTTCTGCAAAAAGCCAAACAAATGGGTTTTTTGGATAGTGTCATTGCCCGCGCGCTGCACGCCACGCCCGTTGCAATCAAAAACCTGCGCAAGGGCTGGGGAATCCTGTCCGCTTTCAGCGTGGTGGATACCTGTGCGGCAGAGTTCCGCGCCAAAACACCGTATTACTACAGCGATTATGGCGTGGAAAACGAGGTCAGCCCCAAATCGGAGAAGAAAAAAGTACTGGTGCTGGGCAGCGGCCCAATCCGCATTGGACAGGGCATTGAGTTCGACTACTGCTCCGTGCACAGCGTTTGGGCGCTCAAAAAAGCCGGCTGTGAGGCTATTATCATCAACAACAACCCCGAAACCGTTTCAACGGACTTTGACGTTGCCGATAAGCTTTACTTTGAGCCGCTGACTGCGGAATACGTGGCCAACATCGTTGATTTGGAGCAACCGGACGGTGCGATTGTGCAGTTTGGTGGGCAGACGGCGATTAAACTCACCAAGTCACTCAACGATTTGGGCGTGCCTATCCTCGGCACAGACGCCGACCATGTTGACGCCGCCGAGGACCGTGAGCGCTTCGACAAGGTGCTTGAGGATTGCGGCATTTTGCGTCCCAAAGGGCAAACGGTGTTCACAGAGGCAGAGGCGATTGTGGCCGCAAACGCACTGGGTTACCCGGTGCTGGTGCGCCCGTCATACGTGCTGGGCGGCCAGGGAATGCAGATCGCCGTCAGCGACGACGACATCCGCGAGTTTATGGGCATCATCCGCCGCATGATCCCTGATCTTGACGAGCATCCCGTGCTGATAGACAAGTATATCATGGGGCAGGAGGTTGAGGTTGACGCAATCTGCGACGGCACGGATATCCTTATCCCCGGTATTATGGAGCACATTGACCGCGCGGGTATTCACTCGGGCGACTCAATCAGCGTTTACCCGGCAGTTTCTCTTACCCAAGAGGTGCGGGACGTTATTGTTGAATACACCCGCCGCATAGCAAAGGCACTTGCCGTTGTGGGCATGATGAATATTCAGTTTATTGTATACGAAGGCACGGTGTATATTATAGAGGTAAATCCACGTTCCAGCCGCACGGTACCTTACATCAGCAAGGTGACGGGAATTCCCGCCATTAGCCTTGCCACACGCGCCATGCTTGGCGATAAACTGGCGGATATGGGCTATGGCACGGGTCTGCGCCCGGAGAGCGGTTACTATGCCATCAAGCTGCCGGTATTCAGCTTTGAAAAAATCATTGGCGCGGATACCGCCCTTGGTCCCGAGATGAAATCCACCGGCGAAGCGCTTGGCATTGCCCGCAACTATAACGAAGCGCTGATGAAAGCCTTTGAGGGCGGTGGGGTTTCGCTGCCCGCGGACGGCAACATTCTCATCACCGTGTGCGACAAAGATAAAGAAGAAGTTGCGCGCATGATTCAAGGCTTGGGCAAAACCCAATTCACCTACTACGCGACTCCGGGTACGCAAAAATCGCTTGCAGCAATGGGGATATCATGCAAAACGGTCAATCCTATCAGCGCCGAAAGCCCGAATATCCTTGATATGCTGCATGCGGGTAAGGTTGCGCTCATACTCAACACACCAACACACGGGCGCCTTGCGGAGCGCGACGGGTTTAAGCTCCGCCGCATTGCGAGTGAGGCGGGCGCGGCGTGCCTGACCTCCATTGATGCGGCCAAGGTGTTGCTGGAGAGCGCAGCGTTGCTGAGCGGCGGCAAGGTGACGGTGACGGATATTGCGTTTTTTGCGGGGTAAGATGAATGGGACTTAAGCCAAAGATGACCGGCGCCGAGATTGCGGCGCATTTGCAAGGATGAAAAGGGGATAACTTTTCAGAGCATAAGGCATTAGTTTCGTCCAAGCAAGTCAGGGCAAAGCGATGTGATAAGCTTCACAGAGGATACTTGAAAGATTTCAAAAACACGTCTTATACCCCCCACGTTGGATCTTAGTCCTGAATCGCCTAAATAGTCGCTAAACCCGCTGCATTTTTTCAGAATTGTATCGTTTTTGTGAACTTCTTTCCAGCGTCGCAGTCATCACCACATTCACGAAAATCTACAGTATCATTTTTAGGACAAGCAAAATAGATCATTCCAATAAGAGTAATGCCAAATAAAATCCACCCCAGATGCGTTTTGCTTTCATTTGATTGTCCTTGCTTTTTCAAGTTTTATGTAGTGCGCAAGCTATCCGTCGCCTTCTCCTCCACGGTAACCGTACAAGCCCCCTTGACCCCGCCGCCATCCTTGGCCGTAGCGGTAATCTTGGCCGTTCCGGCCTTTTTGCCCGTCACCTTGCCGTTGCCGTCCACAGTTGCCACAGCCGTGTTGCCGCTTGCCCAAGTCACATTTTTGTCATTTTCCGTGTCCGGCGTGACCGTCTTGCCCAGCGTGAAGGTGTCGCCCACGGTGAGCGTCTTCGACGTCGGGCTAAGCGCAAGCTTCGTCACATATTGCTTCACGGTCACCGTGCAAGAGCCGGTCTTGCCGTTGTAGGTCTTTACGGTCAAAGTCGCCGTGCCCTTGTGAGATTAAGAACCCCAAAGGTTCTGGAAAATATACTATCCATAATCAATTTAAGCGTTCCAAGAAACAGGCTCACAACCTCGCTTTTGACGCAAGACACACCACTTTTCCGGATGAGAAGTTGTCGCATGAGCTTCAAAAGCGCATCACGCCGCATTCTATCCAGAAGATTATTCTAATCACAAAAAGCAGTACCGTAGTTGTAATAAATTCTAAGCTATGATATACTCCTGTTACGAGTTCCGAATAGGACAGCCTAGCACCCTTTCACTTTTATGTGACAATACATACAGTCCACCTCACCCAAACAACCTCATCCCCAAATAAGCCCGATCCAAATCATCCTGCGCAATACCCAAGTACCGCCTTGTAGTTTCATAATTACTGTGATTAAGTATGTCCATAATAACTGGAGGCGGAACTCCACCGCTTTTCCAGACGTGGCAGCCCCAAGACTTCCGAAGACTATGACAGGATACTTTGCCCGCGATACTAACAGCAAGCAGTGCTCCACGGATAATCCGCCAAGCCTGTACCCGAGAGATAGCCCTATCGTCTTTACGGTTAGGCACGAAATTAAATCAGTTTGTTTTTAGCGGCTTGATTTTTCCTTTTCTCACGGGTACTTTGCCGTTTCTGCTTCTGATTATAAGCTTAGAGATTATGCCGACGAAAATTATCAATTTTAAGAAGTCCCTGCTTTGTTCTTTGATCATCGGCATTGCTATTACTGCTGTTGTCGTATTTGGAGGAGGGGCAGGCAGTACTCCGCCCGATTTATCAGGTACATATATTTGTGATTCATATATTTTTGATATCGGCGCACTTACTTCCAGAACAGACGGAACGGTCGACCTGACAATGGACGATGAATATACAGGGACTTATAAAAAAGTAGAGAAAAATATACCATTAAAATCACAGGTGGAAAAAACGCCGTTTCTGAAGTTTTAGCAAAAGAAAAGAACAACGCATAGAGCTTGATTGAATTGCTGAATTGTCTCGCTACAGACGTGGTTAGATAAAATGTTCTTACTAAAACCATGCTTAAAAAATTTTGATAGGGCATGGTTTTGGTTTTGGAGCAGGGTTTTCAGAGAATGAATGGCCTCCCGCCAGCGCATGAAACCCTTTGGGGCGGCCATCTGCTCTGGGATGAAGCTATCTAATTTGCTGCCCTGCGTTTCCGTTTCGGCAGGTTTGCCGCCAAATAGCAGGGCATAACTCTCAGTGAATGCTGGGGCGATGCTTATCCCATCGTTCCTGTCATCATAAACATAAATCTTCTCAAAGAAAGCCTGGTTAAATACCCGCTTGATGTGGTCAGGTGCGTTGGCATATAAAGTCCCGCAATCTTCTAACAATGCCAGCGTTTCGCTAAGCTTGGTTTCAAGAAGCCCAGAGTTGTCCAATTGTATCGCGATCCGCTTGTCTATGGCTCGAATGGCGTCCGCCAGTTTGCGTTGTTCTTCCTTAAACAATTCTATCGGGATAGCGTTGGTATAATGCGCCTCTAATAGCTTGCGTTGCTGGCGTTCCAGCTTTTCTGTTTCCATTTCGCGTTGTTCAATTTCAAGATCGGCCGTGCTTTTGCGAATCTCCGAAAGCACCCACGCCTCCAGCTTTTGGCGGTATTGCTGGCAGAACAATCTAACACTAATCCGATATAGACTGGAGTCGTGGTTTTCCTGACCCGCAAAAACCGCAAAACTATTTTAATGGCGATACTCCTGATTTTGGGAGTTTTTCAAAATCAATATCATATCAAAAGGAGGAAACAATGTATAATAATTGCTTTGAGACAGAGGAAGAACGAATAAAAAGAACAATCGAAGAAAATCGCTTTAAAACAATCAGCGATTTTAAGTGGTGTATGCGCTGCGGCGGAGAGGTTGAATTTTGCTGGGGCGACAGATGCTTCGGAGTGTTCCCTAAAATGAACAAAACACCTGAAGCCGCACAGCAAATACTAATTGTAGAGAAATTTGTACCCAATCAAGATGAAACGGAACGTTGGTATGATACCGCTGATGAGGCTTTGGAGTTTAATATTTGAGATGAGTGCTTGCGCGATATCATCACAGAAGTAGAAGTTATCGACAGGACGATTTAACACTTGGCTGATAACGCGCAAACCCTGCCGTTTAGCAGGGTCTGCGGTTGAGGAGTGATGCCTCAAAATCGTCTGTTTTTCTGCGCTTCATCAAGAGCGCGGAAGAGCGGCTGGGGATCAATCCCAAAATCCTGATATCCCTCCAAGATCGTGCTGAAGTAGCCTCTGCCCGGTAAATTGACCGTGCCGCTGTTCATGATGTAGACCATAGCTTTCACATATCTTTTGCCCCGTTGCAGGGACAGATACTCTTTATGGTATAGCCCGGGATAACCCTCATAAACATCAAGCGCTCTCTCGTCCGCCGGCGTGATGTTCCATAGCCCAACGGGTACAGAATCACCATCACCCGGAACGATAGTCGCAACCGCGCATCCGCCTCAAACCTCCAGCTTCCAGTCTTCCCGCATGGTTGGCGCACGAGATATAGCTGCGCTGATGGAGCGGATGAACAACTATCCGAGGCTGATTCTTGGCTGGAAAACGCTGAATTTCAGGTTTGATGAAGAACTGGCAAAGCTCAAAGGCAAGGCGGCTTAGGGGAGCGATAAATAATAAACGCAACAAAAATTGAAAGTTGTGGGGATCCCTCCGCGCTTGATCTCCCACATACTTTCTACGCTAAATCATAAAACTTTATCTTTAAGGCACTGTTCTCTATCCCCCATTGTAAACTTTTCCCGTTTACTATTGATATCAACGTATCTCAATAAACCTCCCATGTAGAATTTTGTTTACTCGCCCAGCAGCTCCGCCGCCGCCGCCCGCTGCGCCGCCGTATCCTCCAACCCGCCAAGCATGCGCGCCAGCTCACGGATACGCCCCTCCCTGTCCAGCGGCGTAACCGCAGTAAAGGTCTTGCCCTCGCGCGTTTCCTTATTAATATATAGTTGAGCGTCGCCCTCGGCCGCAATTTGCGCCAAGTGTGTAACACACATCACCTGCCTGCCCTGCGCAACTGTATGCAGCTTTGCTCCAACCTTGCGTGCCGCCCGCCCGCCAATGCCCGCATCCACCTCGTCAAAAATAAGGGTGTCCACACCATCCGTATCCGGCAGCGCGTTTTTAAGCGCCAGCATAATCCGTGAAAGCTCACCGCCGGACGCAATCTTGACCAGTGGCTTGACCGCCTCGCCCGCGTTTGCCGAGAGCAAAAACTCCGCCTTCTCCGTGCCGTTATCCGTGGGCGCGCAAGGATTAAACCGCACCTCAAACTGCGCGTTGGGCATATCTAAAAAGCGCAGCTCGCCCAGCACCGCATCCTCAAAACCGTGCGCCGCAGCCTCGCGTGCCGTGCGCAGCCGCGCCGCAAGCCGCAAAACCTCCGTCTCCGCCTTGCTTACTTGGTATGTTATCTCCGACAAACGTTCCTCCGCCATTGAGATCCGCGCGCGTTCGGCGTTCGCTTCATCCAGCGCGTCCAAAAGCGCCTGCTCGTCCTTGCCGTACTTGCGTTCAAGGCGGTGGAGCAGATCCAGGCGCTCCTCAGCCGATTCGAGTTCGCGCGGGTCGCAGTCCAAGTCCTCCAGCGCACCGCGGAGTTCGCCCGCCGCATCCGGTATCGTGTACGCCGCGTCACGCACAGTCTGAATCGTCTCCGCCAAATCCGGCAGATATTCCTCCGCACCCTCCAACTGACGCAGTGCCGCGTTGAGTAGCGCAACTGCGCCGCCGTCCTCGTCATTGGTGAGTGACTGCCTTGCGCCGCGCAACTCGTCCGCAAGCTTTTCGGCATTGCGAAGCAACTCAAGCCGTGCCTTCAACTCATCCTGTTCTCCAATGCGGATGTCCGCCGCCGCCAGCTCCTCTATCTGGAAGTCCAGCAGCTCAAGCCGCCGCCGCTTTTCACGCTCGTCCATTTGCAGCGATTCCTGCTTACGCAGGAGCTTTTTCCAGTCGCCGTGCGCTTTTTTGTATTGCGCAAGGAGCGGAGCGTTGCCCGCCGCCGCATCCAAAAACGCAATATGCTTCTCCGGGTTAAGCAGCGCATGGTTGTCGTGCTGACCGTGGATATTAACCAGCGCCGCGCCAAGCTCACGCAAAACCGCTGCCGTTACCGGCATGGCGTTGACGCGAAAAACGCTTTTACCCTCTATATTAACGCTGCGTTGCAGCATTAACTCGCCGTCCTCGCCCTCGGGCAAACCAAGCTCCTCCAGCTTAGCCGCCGCACGGCTGCTCAGCGCGCTGAACAGCGCAGTCACTTGTGCGGAGCGTGCCCCCGTGCGGATAACCTCGCGCCCGGTGCGTTCGCCAAGCACAGCGCGGATTGAGTCGATCACAATGGATTTACCGGCGCCGGTTTCACCGGTCAGGCAGGTCAAACCCGCGCCAAGGCGCAACTCTGCTTTGTCAATGACGGCAATGTTCTCTATGTACAGGCTTTCGAGCATGGAACGCCCTCCGCTCATAGGTATATATGGATATTATAGCACATTTGCGCGGCGAGTTCCAGTATTTATTCGCACTTGACACACCATAGTGACCGTGTTATACTGTCACTGTTGAAACGTCTGGAGAATCCGGGCATATCTTCAAAACGGTAGTGTATAATATTAAAGGAGGAATGGCAATGAAATTCGTTCG
>JAIRYC010000043.1 GCA_031267965.1 Oscillospiraceae bacterium
GGGATCGCGTCCTGGACGTCAGGCTGAAGTGCCTTCCTCTGTGGAAGTGTCATCCCTTGTCTCATAAATTGGAAAACTGCGGCAGCGTAAAACCTGTCGCAGTTATTATAAGTACTTACTGCCGGCGGCTTGTCTAATCCATGCAAGTGTGATATACTATAATATCAAACAAAAATGCGCGGGAGGTAGAAATATGCAGCCAAACGAATTAGCAAAAGCCGTTGTCAAGGTTTTGGACGATAAAAAAGGTGAGGATATCCGCACGCTTGCTGTGGGCGGGCTTACAATTGTGGCGGACTACTTCGTCGTTGTCAGCGGCATGAGCAGTACACATATCAATGCCCTCAGCGAGGCGGTGCAGGATGAGCTTGCCAAACAAGGCATTGAGCCGCGCCATGTTGAGGGGCGTGCATCCGGCTGGGTGCTTTTGGATTACGCAAGTGTGCTGGTGCACATTTTTGGGCGCACGGAGCGGGAGTATTATAATATTGAGCGTCTGTTCCCAAGCGCGGCGGCGCTGGATTAACAGCGCAAGCGCGCAGAAAAAAGCGTATTGCACAGCAAATAGAACCTGATTGACAAAAGATGCAGTTTTGATTATAACATAAGTATACTTGCGCAAAGGGTGTGTTACGAATGGGGCAAATCTCAATTTATGCCGACGACGCTGCGATAAGATGCTCTGCGTCAAAATGTGTTTTGGAGTTACTTTCAAAAAGCTGGCAAGGCCAAGAGGCTTATGAAAGAGGAATTTCTCTCGTTTTACAAAATTGTTGATTTTGACATAGACTGCGCAAGGTATTATGGCTTCAATCAAGGCTGATTTAGAAAGGAAAGGTACGCCGATAGGAACAAACGATATTGCGATTTCCGCCACAACCCGCGCAAATGGCGGAGTTATGATAACACGCAATGCGGCGGAATTTTCTAGAGTAGAAGGCCTTCAGTTTGAGGACTGGACACAGTAAATATATGATATTGTAAATAGCGGATTCTAAATCATTTATGGGGGAAACAAAATGGAAAAAATCCTCGTTTTGGACTTTGGCGGTCAATACAATCAGCTCATTGCCCGCCGTGTGCGCGAGCAGCACGTCTATGCCGAAATCCGCGCCGGCGGCAAAATCACCGCGGACGCAAAATCCAAAGACGGCGGCTTGACGCTTGATGAAATACGAAACGGCGGCTACAAGGGAATGATTTTTACCGGCGGCCCCAACTCCGTCTATGCTGACGGCTCACCGCGCTGCCCTACTGCTGTGCTGGATTTGGGCATACCCATCCTTGGCATTTGCTACGGCGCTCAATTGATTGCGTACTTAGCGGGCGGGCAGGTGAATCCCAACGAGACCGTGAGCGAATACGGGCACACGCCCTTCACCGTAACCGCCGGGAGCCAACTGTTTACGGATATACCGGAGCAAAGCATATGCTGGATGAGCCATGGCGACTCAATCACTGAGCTGCCGTACGGCTTTACAACGACAGCACACAGTGCCGGCTGTCCTGTGGCTGCTTTGGAAAACCCGGCACGCGGGCTTTTTGCCGTGCAGTTCCACCCGGAGGTGAAGAACACGGAACACGGCGCGCAAATCTTCCGCAACTTCCTTTTCAATATTTGCGGCTGCAAGGGCGATTGGGTGCTGGACGATTTTGTTGCGCACTCCATTGCGCAGTACCGCCAGGAGTTAGAAGGCAAGCGGGTTTTGCTGGCGCTCTCTGGCGGAGTGGACAGCGCCGTTACGGCGGCACTGCTGAGCAGGGCTATCGGCAGTAAGTTGGTCTGCGTTTTTGTTGACCACGGACTGATGCGTAAGGATGAGGGCGACGAAATTGAGCAATACTTTACACAGAATTTTGACTTGCAGTTTATACGCGTCAATGCGCGGGAGCGTTACCTCAAGCGGTTAAAAGAGGTCAGTGAGCCGGAACGCAAGCGCAAAATTATCGGTGAGGCGTTTATACGCGTCTTTGAGGAAGAAGCGAAAAAGCTCGGGCAGATCAACGTGCTGGCACAGGGGACAATCTACCCGGACGTTATTGAGAGCGGTGTGGGCGGCGCAGCGGTTATCAAGAGCCACCACAATGTGGGTGGTCTGCCGGAGCATTTGAAGTTTGACTCCATATTGGAGCCGCTGCGGAATTTATTCAAGGACGAGGTACGTCAAATCGGGCTGACGCTGGGTCTGCCCAAAGAGCTTGTGTGGCGGCAGCCCTTCCCGGGTCCGGGTCTGGGCATCCGCTGTATTGGTGAGGTAACTTGGGAGAAGCTGGAAATTGTGCGCAAGGCGGACGCAATTTTTAGGGATGAAGTCTGCAGAGCCGGGATGGAGTTTGAACTGAGCCAGTATTTCGCAGTGGTCACAGACGTGCAGAGCGTGGGTGTTATGGGCGATTCGCGCAGCTATGACCGTATGGTTGCGTTGCGGTCGATTGATACGGACGACTTTATGACCGGCAACTGGAGCCGGGTGCCGTATGAGTTGCTGGCAAAGGTGAGCAGCCGGATCATCAATGAGGTGAAAGGCGTTAACCGCGTGGTTTATGATATTACGAGCAAGCCGCCGGGTACGGTGGAGTGGGAATAGTTGAAAATAGCCGTCAAATGCCAGTGTTTATCAGCATTTGACGGCTATTTATTTTTGATAATGGCACTAACTTGGCACTACGGTTATTACGGAGCGTGTTCAGAGGGTACTAATCGGCTTTCACCGACATTTCCGTACAGCCAAGCGTCTCGCGCTTTTCTGCATTCATCAAGAGTGGGCTTGACGCATGAGAACAGCTCTCCGATTTCACGAATTCCGTATTTCGCGTCACTTGTGCGGAAGTCATACTGGCAATACTGCTTAGTCCTGCCGCCAACTCTGTTATTGAAAAATTCCCATTGCTCTTGACCTACGGTGATGTCTTTCGGGTTTAACATTTAGTAGCACCTAATTTCCTTCCGTTTTGAATTTTACTCATTTGACTTTATCTTTCTTTTGTAGAAGAACAGCAAATGCTTAAGTTCATACTCATCTTTCACCTTTTCTTCTGCTTTTTCAAATGCTTTTTCGCATAATGGAGTTCCGGTTGGCGCGGCAAGACATACAAACAACCAATCGCTATACGTTTTGGCGAAAGTGGCAGCTTTTTTTACGGCGTTGTGAGCTATGAGATTAAAATCAAACAAACAGTGGCATTTTGCCATTGTATATACCTCTTCGCATTCACAGAACCTCTCAGCGTTATTCAGCATTTGTGTTAAATATCGCGTCACCGCTTCTTTGCTATGCCCTCTTGGAGCGTAATGGTAAGCAAACCTTGCGCTTTCATACTTTGTCACTTATCCAACCTACTCTCCAATGTAAAATCGTTCTTCGTAACCGTCCTCGTAGACGGTCGCATCGTGGTACGGGTAGTGATACCGCTTGACCACTCTGCCGTGCACATGGTCTATATGCTCTACTGGTGGCTCTGGGTTGTCGGATTCGCAGTTCTCAATAAACTCGGTGAGTTCTTTCATATTTTTCAACTCCTCTTGTAGACTGAATAAACAGCGTCTTCCGTTGGCAAGCCTTTGGTGCGTTCGTAATACTCATCTGATGAGAATGGTAAAATGTACAGGAACGCAGTTTGTTCATCGTTGAACGAGCGTGATTTATGGCAGTAGCAAACAACATCATAGTCACCATCTTTTTGGAATCGCACAGCTTCTTGACGAAAATCTTCTTTAAGTGCTTCAAATTCCTTGATTGGGATATACTTCATCATGTCCCAACCCGGGGCGCTGACCCAAATATGTTTATATGTCTTCATTGCCTCTTCTCCTTTCTTAACACGCTTCCGTTATACGTTTCATTTTGCCAACCGCCAGTGCAACACACAGCATTAACGTTCTTTGGATATGCGCAAAATTGATTAGTGCATGTATTACAGGTCTGCTGCGACTTTGGCGGGTAATTGTTTATGCGCTTCATCTGCTACCTCCTTGTGCTTTCGTAGAGTTCACGGAGCATTTCATCAAGTTCATCGATTGCAGAACTGTGAACACGCATTTCACAATGGTCACCGCCCCAATGTCCCTCTACCGTTTCATAACGCGTGTGTAGGCGTACATCTGGACCTCCACAGCACATCAGGACTTCCGCGCCGAGATATTCGCCGCTTCCGCTGATGTCATACGACTCGATATTCAATTGCTCATTGAGCCAGCAAGCGAAGTCAGGGTAATACACTTGACAGTCAACCTCAATGCACTCGCCATTTTCGTAGTTGCTCTGCATTTCTTTGTAGTCCTCAACGCCGTCAGCAGGTTCCCAGCTATCAAGGTCGCAGTCTGTTTCAATTTCGGGGTAGCAGATGATTTCAGTTGGCTCGTCATCATCATACGCAGTGCAGTGTCCGTCACGGTTGTACGCGCAATTCGCGCATTTCATGAGGTCGCTCCATTCGGGGGCTGTGCCTACGGATTCAAT
>JAIRYC010000112.1 GCA_031267965.1 Oscillospiraceae bacterium
TCCCGGAAACTGAATTCCGCTTTAATCATCGTGTCGTCGATCTCTACCGTTTCTTCCTCAAAAATTCTTCCTCAAAAACTTTCGTGATTCCACCACTCTCTCAGTGTCTTGTCTCTAAAAGAAAATGCTAAGAACACAAATATCAGCGTTTTGCCGATTGTTCTTGTGCTCCCCCTCGCTGTGCGCATGATGTATATATTTTAGCATAAGGTGAATTGGTGGGCAAAATGAGTTAATTCTACTTATTTTGCACCATGAAAAACATAGTGTATAATAAATGCATTATGAAAAAAGAATTTGAGAATGACGACTTTGCAAAGCTTTATACTTTTAATGGTAGGCGAATTTGAAAAAGTAAATGAAAAATTCGATAAGGTTGATGTTCGTTTTGATAAAATGGACAGACAGTACATGGAACTGTACGGGGTAGATATTTATACAGCCTTACAGGAACGCGCCACGATTTTGTTTATCCTGAACCCGCTTATTTATCCGGAACTTTCACCCTTGCTCGGGCGGCTGTCTTCAGGCGCAAAAAAGAACCCGCTTCAATCAATAAAAGCGCGTTCCTCTTTGCTTGGGATTAACTCCCATGATACATAATAACACCGTTTCAGCGTTAAATCAATGACAACTTTTGTTATTTTTATATACTTTGCATTAAACAGCGTTATTTTGCGTTACGCTGTTTTTTTAAGTACTATTCTATCTTTTTTATTTTACTGTGGCTGTGGTTTCTAGGTTTGGTTTATGAGTTATATGACTTAGCCATTGTTAATTTAGAGTTTAATTCATATAGTGCCGTCTTATTACTATCCCATTTTAGCAGACTTAATGCTTCATCATATGTAGCCCACCGGAAACCAATATGTTCCTCGGATAATTGTATGTGGTCAGATTTTATGGCAACACCAAATGAATATTCCGGAATGACAAATATATTCTCGCCCCATGCTTCTCTATGTTCTTTGGGAAATATGTTGGTCGGAATATAACAGAGAGAAGTGAGTGGTTGAAATTCTGCATTGTCGGCTCCAGATTCTTCAAACACTTCTCTTACAACTGCTTGGATAGGTGTTTCATTACCCTCACCACCACCCGCAATAAATTGAAATTGGCCTTTGGGATTATTGCGTCCAAACACACAGTACCTTATATTACTTTTATCTTGTAAGTAGAGAACGGCCAAAACTTGATACGGTAATCTTCCCACTTTCGCACCTCTTCTTACAATCTTTTATACGCTTTTACAGGCTTAGGGCAACATTTAGGGAAGCAATTCAGCTTTTTTCGCATGAAACAGATTTGCTATAGCCAAGAAAAGCACAGTATTCATGCACGTTTTGGGCGATTGCGCACAATGCCAAATGCCCCGAAATAACTTTTTTATATTATAACATAGACCATCTATTTATACAATAGTCCTCAGCCTTGACGCACCACCCGCCGATGTTGTATAATACCTCTTGCAAAAACGGCACAGAAAGAGGCACAACTATGTTCAATGATTTTTGGGATGCGGCGGAATTTATTAAGGCATACGACCCCGAAACGGCGGCGGCAATGACGGCGGAACTCACCCGCCAGCGGCAAAACATTGAGCTAATCGCGTCCGAGAACATCGTCTCTCCCCAAGTGATGGCGGTGATGGGCAGTGTGCTGACCAACAAATACGCTGAGGGCTACCCCGGCAAACGCTACTACGGCGGCTGCCAGTGTGTTGACATTGCCGAGGAGCTTGCCATTGCCCGCGCCAAGCAATTGTTCGGCGCAGAATACGCCAACGTCCAGCCACACAGCGGCGCGCAGGCCAACATGGCTGTTTATTCCGCCCTTTTGGCGGTTGGCGACACGGTGATGGGCATGAACCTTGCCCACGGTGGCCACCTCTCGCATGGCAGCCCGGTGAACATGAGCGGGCGGCTGTATAACTTCGTCCCATACGGCGTGGACGAAAACGGCTTTTTGGATTATGACGCGCTGGAGAAAACGGCGCACGAAGTCAAGCCCAAGCTGATTGTGGCGGGCGCTTCGGCTTATCCGCGCGTGATTGACTTTGAGCGAATCGGCGCGATTGCCAAGGCGGTTGGCGCACTCTATATGGTAGATATGGCACACATCGCGGGGCTGGTTGCAGGCGGATGTCATCCCTCTCCGGTACCATACGCGGACGTTGTCACCACCACCACACACAAGACCCTGCGCGGTCCGCGCGGCGGCCTTATCCTTGCCAAAGAGGTGTTTGGCGCAGCGCTGAACAAAGCGGTTTTTCCGGGCAATCAGGGCGGGCCGCTGATGCACATTATTGCGTCAAAGTCCGTCTGCCTGGGCGAGGCGCTTAAGCCGGAGTTTACGGTATATGCGCGTCAAATCGTCGCCAACGCGGCGGCACTGGCAACGGGCTTACTGAGCAATGGCGTAGATTTGGTTTCCGGCGGGACGGACAACCACCTCATGCTGCTTGATCTGCGTTCGCTGGACATCACCGGCAAAGAGCTTGAGCATCGCCTGGACGAGGTACGCATTACCGCAAACAAGAACGCAATCCCCAACGATCCGCAAAAGCCGTTTGTCACCAGCGGTATACGGCTTGGCACCGCGGCCGTGACGACACGCGGCTTTGTTGAGGCCGACATGGGCATTATCGCCGAGTGCATTGCGCGGTGCGCCAAGGACTTTGAGGGCAGCCGTGCGGTTGCGCTGGAAAAGGTTGAGGATCTGTGCGGACGGTATCCACTGTATTGATTTGTATTAAACTGTAAGGATTCAGATAAAACAGCGGGTGAGACTAGTGTCCGCTGTTTTTTGCACACATACATATCCCCACTCCACACCGGCAGAATAGGGATAGTTGCGTTTTTTCTCCCTATTTTCAATTACGCAAAAGTAATTGCGGGAATCTGTCACACGATGCAACAAAACAGCGTTTTCGACAATCTATTAAATACTACGCTGAGTTAAAGGACCTGTTTAGCATGCAATACACACTCCATCTCACCAACGCCTGCAACCTTACCTGCACAGATTGTGGCGGCAAAAAGGCACAAGGCTTCACGAGCCGCGAAACCGCACCCAAGGTAATTAATCTGGCACTCGCTGACCCGGGCGCGTCCATCGGCATTGGCTTTTTTGGCGGTGAGCCGGTGCTGTGAGCTTTGATTGCGGATACCATCAGCTATGCCAAAAGCCAAAACAGCTCGCTGTTTATCAATAGCATTCACAGTAAAATAAAAATCGGCTCACAATGACGGCGCAGGGCTGTATGTTTGCTTTGGCCCGATTTTCTGCATACCCGAATTGCAAATTGCCCCTAAAAATGCTATACTAAATAGGGATCGGATTGATTCTAGAATTTATCAACAGTATTTTGAGGTGCACCCTTGAACTACCTTTTTGTGGCCGGCGGCACCGGCGGACACATCAACCCGGCGCTTGCTGCCGCCAACGCCCTGCGTGAGCTTGACCCGGGGTGCAAAATCATGTTTGTCGGCGCGCGCGGCAAAATGGAGGAACGGCTTGTCCCGCAAGCGGGGTTTGAACTGCGCCTAATTGACGTGGCAGGCTTTTACCGTTCGTTCTCTCCTAAAGCGATGTTCCACAACGCGCAGGCAATCGCGCTGCTGGCCAAAAGCACTGCGCAGGTACGCCGCATTCTCTCTGAATTCCATCCTGACGTCGCCGCGGGTTTTGGCGGCTATGTCAGCGGACCTATGCTTCGCATGGCACAAAGCCGCGGCATCCCCACAGTCGTCCACGAGCAAAATGCCTTTCCCGGCGTAACCAATAAGGCGCTTGCCAAACGCGCCAGCGCCGTGCTACTCACCTCGCCAGAGGCCGAAAAGCACCTGCAAGCCCGTGTTCCCTGCAAGGTGACGGGGCTGCCTGTGCGTGGCGAACTGCTCGCCGCCAATCGAACGGAATCCCGCTTTTTGCTGGATATTGACGACCGCCCGCTGGTACTTTCCATGGGCGGCTCGCTTGGCGCAAAGTCAATCAACGACGCTATGCTGGAGGTTTTTGCCGCGCATGCCCAAAAGGCGGACTGGCACCTTATGCATGCGGCGGGCACGCAGGAAGCTGCGGCGGCATTCTGTGCGGCGCTGGAGGAGCGCGGTGTGCATCTGGCGGGGGCAAAGCACCTGACGGTACGTCCATATATCACCGACATGGCGCGTTGCTTGAGCGCGGCGGATTTGGTCGTCTGCCGGGCAGGAGCAAGCTCACTGGCAGAATTTCAGGCGCTGGGCAAACCAAGCGTGCTAATTCCATCACCCTACGTGGCGGAAAATCATCAATACCACAACGCTATGGCACTGGTTGACAAAGGCGCCGCCTTGCTGATTGCGGAAAAGGATTTGGACAGCGGCAGCCTTGTGCACGAGCTTGACGCTCTGTTGTCTGACCCGGAGCGTTTGGCGCGTATGGCGACTGCCGCAAAGGCTATGGCGATTCCAGGCGCGGCGGAAACGATTGCTAAGACGATAATAGCGGTAAAGAAATAGGCGGAAATTTTGACGGCGCCTATAGATTTGATAACAGGTGAGGATTGACCATGAAACATTCATTCAGGCTTTGTAATTCGCTGTTGGCGCCCCGCACGCAAGGGCCAGAACCCCAAGACCGGCGAGAAGATCGATATTCCCGCCAGCAAAGCCCCTGTTTTCAAGGCAGGCAAGAGCCTGAAAGAATTGGTTAAGTAGCCCCCCTTCAGGGCGGGCTATTGCTCCAATTTGCCCGCGTTGTCCATTTACGGATAGCGCGGGGATTTGCGTACGGTTTCAGAAATATCCACAGAGGTGTGATCAGAAATTTGTTCAGCTTTTAAGATTTTGTAAGATAACGCAAGGCTTGAAAAAGCAACACTTTCAGCCTTTAAGGTAACATAAGAAAATTGCAATTTTTAGGGGCGCTGGTAACAAATTAGTAACACAAAAACGGACGGGAGATATCGACCGTTTTTTCATTTTACTTTTCTCACATCTTGGCCGCCGCCGCCGTGCACTGTTGCAGCATGCCCAATTTTATATGTATCTGCAGCAGCCCTTGGCGGAGCCGTCACCCGCGTGGCAAGCGTGCGTCCCAGCTGCTGCCAAAGCAACGCTGCCCCGTTCCGGCATTGATTGCCGTACGCGCCTTCTACATCGAAACATTTGCCAATCGCCACTAATAATTGACCATTAAAGGTTGCAAAATTCGTAGAGGGTTTTGCAACCTTATTTTTGGACGCAAACCTTGCTTTATCAATATTTTTTGCTAGCAGAAATATCAAGGTTGCAAGATTGCAAAGACATGCTCACTGTCTACGCAAGCGATGTAGAATTTCTTTGGCAGAGAAAAACATTTCGCTGATAGCGTTTATAGATGAAACTGAATCCGACTTATCACTAAACAATCAGCGAACTGAATCAGCAATCAAAAAACAGGCGCCCATTTTTTGTTTTTGACCCGTTACAGGCATATCTGGGTGAAAATAGCAAGATGAACTGTGTGGACGGCATTCGTCCTATGATGAAACAGTTAGCCGCTGTGGCAGAACGTACTGACTGCGCTGTCGTTATAGTTGGACACATGAACAAAAACAGCGGCACAAAGGGTATTTATCGCGGGCTTGGTTCTATAGATATTGCCGTTGCTGCACGAAGCGTTTTATTGGTTGGCAGAATCAAAAGTGATTCCTCCATCGGAGTAATGGCGCAGTTAAAGAACAGCCTTGCTGCAGAAGGAAACCCGATTGCTTTTGAAATTATGGACAATTCTATGGTTCGGTGGATTGGCGAATACGATATTACTGCAGAAGAATTATTGCTTGGAAGTAGCGTTCAAGGTGAAGGCAGCAAGCCGACAGAAACAATGGAATTGTTAAAGACAATACTCGAAAATGGCGAAATGTCCTGCACAAAAATATATGAGCAATTTTGTGACATAGACGTAAGCAAACGCACCGTTGACAGCGCAAAGAAAAAACTCGGAATAATATCTCTCAAACGCACCGATGGATGGCATTGGTCGCTGGAAAGGAGCGCCATATGAAAAACAATCCAGATAAAAAAGCAAAACTAAAAATCATATCAAGTATTGACCCTGTTTATGAAACCAAAGACTGGCGGCTGAAGAAATTGCGGGTATGCGCATATATACGTGTGTCAACAGATAGCCGCGACCAGGAAAACAGTCTGAAAAATCAACGCGCCCATTATGAGAAATTTATAGCACAATTCCCGCATTGGGAATATATGGGGATTTTTGCTGACGAAAGAATCAGTGGAACAAGTCTAAAAAACCGCACCGGATTCCGACAGATGGTCGAGGTATGCAAAGCCGGTAAAATTGAGTTGATTGTTGTAAAAGAGGTCTCGCGTTTTGCGCGCAATGTCATTGACTGTCTGAATACGGTGCAAGAATTGCTGACTCTTGACCCACCCGTAGGAATCTATTTTGAAAACAATAACTTGAACACGCTTGATGCCGGTAACAAAATGTTCCTCACTATGTTTGCGATGTTTGCGGAACTGGAAAGCGAATTAAAATCGCGCTCTGTTCTGTTTGGATTAAAAGAAATGTATCTGGCCGAGCATTACCTTTGCCCCACGTTGAACCTGCTGGGATATGATAAGGACGGCAAATATGGCTTAAAGATTGAACCGGAAGGCGCAAAAACCGTGCGATTTATTTACGATCTATTTTTGGCGGGTTATTCTGAAAAAAGGATTGCTGCCGTGTTGACCGACCTTGCACTCCCAACGGCTACAGGTAAACTTGATTGGTCTAGTATGGCCGTCGCGGGAATTTGTAAAAACGAAAAATATTGCGGCGATATACTTATGCAAAAGCAGTACACAGTTCATTTTCTCACACATCAAAAGAAGAAAAACACAGGACAAAAAGAGATTTATTATGAAACAGACCATCACGAGGCCATCGTTTCGCGGGAAGAACATGCCAGAGCTTTGCTCTTGCTCAATTCCGACTGTAACTCTCCATTTTATAACAATGAATATAAAATTGAAGTGATTAAGCGAGGCTTGCTCGCCGGCTTTATACCCATGAATCTTGCTTTTGGCGGTTATGACGCCGGGCATTATATGGGCGCACTGGTAATGGCAGACATAGCGCAAAAAAATATTGAGGCAGAGGTCGCCCATATCGCTGGCGCGAAGCGGGTGCGCCGCGAGTTATTCAGTGAACGCGATTCGGCGGCGGCAACAGTATCAAAAAATGGAATTACCTTTAACGCAGGGTGCGTTTCTCTCCTTGAAAATACAGCTTACGTTGAAGTGCTGCTGCATCCGAACGAGCGCTTGCTGGCGGTGCGAAAAAGCAATAAACGCAATAAAAATGCCATACCTTGGAAAAACGGTACGTTGCCCGCAAGAAAGCTTAATCGCATACTATATCAATTAATGGGCTGGCAAAATGAATGGAAATACAAAATTACGGCTAACTACTTTTCAAAAAATGATGAACAACTTATTATCTTCGACCTCAACTGCTGTGAGTTCCGACTTCGCAGCGATGAGAGCGGGCGAAAATCCACGCGAGCTATTCCCAGCGAATGGCTGTCATGTTTTGGCAGTGACATGCCGGAACATCTTATGCTCTGTAGACGGGCACTGGCAGCACACCTGAAAAGATGGGAAATTAATGCGCAAGCTTCAGCGATACAATGCTTTGGCAATGAACTTCGGGTTCTATCCAGCAGCGAAGCTGAACAGCGAATAGAGGAAATGAGGTGTCGGAATGCGACCTGATGAAGCTTTAGAGATGATAGCTGAAACCGGCAAAATGAGCCGCGGTGGTTTGGAAAGCTATGGCGATATGCGAAAAGACAAGGTTCAGCGCGTTCGCGGAGATTTTCTCACACCTACCTTCAAGGCAAAAATTACTTTTGCTTTAGATGGTGTTACGTTCAATATGTCCTGCGTAAATTTGTTTCCCGGCGATCAACACATTGTTATAAACGTTGATGAAACCAACAAACGTATAATCATTGAGCCTTGTTTACCTACTGACCGTGATTCGCTGAAATTTGCCAACCTGAAAAGTGACAGAAACAAGCCGCGCAAATGCACCGCCAGAATATTCTGCGCCATGATTTACGACATGATGAATTGGAATCGTGTTGCCAAATACAAAAGTATGGCAATTTTTCAGCAATGGGGCAACAAAAAAATCATCGTTTTCAATCTTGATGAATGTGTACAGGTTTTTACTGAGATAATCGCGTCAAATGACGGAAAGAAAAAGCGCAGTTATGTTGTTAATATGCCTAAGGAGTGGAAGGGAAGATTTGGTCATACAATAGAAGAACTTGACGAAAAAAACAGACTGGATACAACAATCACATTGATTACCGTGGATAACAAAACCGGCGAAAGACACGCAAGTAGCATTGAGCCGAAGCTGCCTACGCCCGAAGAACTAATGCACCGGCCATATGGCGGAATTCGAATTCATCAGGAGGAAGATAATGAGGAAAACTAATTGTATCATGTGGCTTTGCAATAAAGAAAAAAGAATTATATTGAACCACAAAACCATATCGGAACTTGGCAATCCTTCTCGCATAAGCCTTTGGTATGACGATGACCGCAAACGATTAATGCTTACGCCCGCCAATAAAAACGAACTGGATTCATACGAGATTCCACCGTATTTTTGGAAATATCCGAACCATTCCTGTGTAATTTCACAAATAGGGTTGTTCGAAGCACTGCTGCTTAGAATCAAACTGGAAGACGGCAGTAAGTATTCATATTTAGGAATCTGCATAGAAACAAAAAAGCTTCATGCCGTTGTGTTCGATCTAAGTGATGGTAAGCGGTTGCGATAAAAACGAAAGGAATATTATTATTAGGGTAACAACACAAATTATAATGCGGGTTTGTCTTAGGCAGAAACGGATAACGCCGTCCCGTTTTATGTTCAAGTTACGTGGGAATCCCTCTCATCTTAGCTTTTGGTATGACGGATCTGCTGTAAAACTTATTGTTTTCCCAGCCTCCAAAAATGATCTGGATGCTTATGAAATCCCTAGTTATTTCTGGCGTAGCACGAAACAATCCTGCGAGGTGGCGTACATCGCATTTTTACCGGCTCTGCAATACAGAATGGATTGAGACGATGGCAACAGGTACATTTTTGAAAGAGCATTCAATGAATCTGACAACATGCCGGCGGCGATATTTGATTTATCCGACGGCACACGATTGAAATGAAAGGCGGAACTAAAATGAAAAGCAGCAAAACAGACATCAGAGCTACAGCACTTGCGGAGGTGTGGGGGAAACCCTTGCGCGTAGCGGCTTTTTGCCGCAATGCTCCAAACCAATACGGAGGAAACATGCCGTGCTCCCAACATCATTATTCCACGCTGGTTAGCTACTATCCCAAGTGGACTTTTCTTGGATGTTACGGCGGACAGAAACGCTTTGAGAAAACTGAATTTTGTTTAGGCGGATTTCCGCAGATATTAGCGGACTGCAAAGCAGGAAAATTTGACCTTATATTTACAAATAGCCTGCATACAATCGCGCATAATTTGTTGAAGAGTTTTGAAGAGATTGAAACTTTAAAATCGCTAAACCCGCCGGTTGGTGTTTATTCTGAACATAACAACTTTTATACACTTCAAAGCGATACTGATTATTTTATATTGATTTTCAAAAGCTTTGCTAAACAAGAATCGAAAAAAGGTAAACGCAAAGGGTTGGCAGTTTTTCATAACGCAATCATTATGAAAAAAGCCAGCGACCAAGCCCGACAAGTTCAAGCTGGAGCAAATTCACCACGACATCGCCGTGATTGACGCCGCTATATATGTTCACCTTGTCCATGATGTGCCGCTGTCGGCTATCACCACCGAAAAAGAACTCCACCAGCGGGACGGCTTTGGCATTCGCCGTCACCAGCCAGATTTTACGTTCGTGGTTGACGGCAAAACAACCTGCGTGGAGGTTGAACTCACCCCAAAATCCAAAGACCGCCTTATAGTAAATCTGCAAGACAACTTTTTGACTTATGAGAGCCAAGTGTGGGTAGTGCCAAAAACGCAAGGGAAGATTTTACGCCTGCTATCTAGTCAGACCAGCACCTTCCCCAACATTGAGATTGTGCATTTGGAAGATGTGACGGGATTTGTAAAGGCGCGGCAGTTAGGAAGTAGCGGGGAGGTAGATCATGCCGGATAATAGTGGATTCCTGCGCGGCATCCGCCGCCGCCCGGAATAGGTCTTTGACACTTGGCGGGAGAACAAAGGGAACGTTGGAGCGGAGGCGGTCAAAATCCCTTAGTTCTTCCATAACGTAAACCCACGTTCCTCCGCAAGGCAT
>JAIRYC010000001.1 GCA_031267965.1 Oscillospiraceae bacterium
CCAGTTGCAGGACGCTTGCGGCATTGTGTGGAACAAACCCGAATTGCTCCGCAGGCAAATATTGCGCTGCTGTGCCGTGCAGTTTATTGAAGGCGACGTACTGCACTGGTGGCACAGGCTGCCGCACAGTGCCGGCGGGCTGCGCGGTGTGCGTACCCGTTGCTCGGACGACATGCTGTGGCTTCCATATGCACTTGCGCATTATCTGCGTGAAATTCCCAATGACGGCGCAATTCTGCATCTGCAGGTGGCCTATCTCGACGGTGAATCCTTGCGCAGCGATGAGGATGAACGCTATTTTATGCCTGCTGTGTCAAACAAAAAAGAGAGTATATTTAATCATGCGCTGCGGGCCGTAAAAATCTGCATGAGCCGCACGGGTGCGCACGGTTTGCCACTGTTTGGCAATGGCGACTGGAACGATAGCTTCAACGAGGTTGGCACAAAGGGCAGAGGAGAGAGCGTTTGGCTGGGCATGTTCCTTGCGATGACGCTGGACATGTTCGCGCCGGTTTGCGAAAAAATGGGTGATACTGCGTTCGCTGAAAAAGCCCGTGCCCAAGCCGCGTCATTGCGCGGTATCATTGACCAAAACTGCTGGGAGGGCGACCATTATCTGCGTGGCTGGTATGACGACGGAACGCCGCTTGGTGTGAACGGCGCCCATGCCTGTGCAATTGACAGCCTAACGCAGTCCTTTGCGGTGTTTGCCGGCATCGGCGATAAAAACCGCCGGCAAACCGCGTTGGAAGCAGCATACCATGCGCTGGTTGACAAAGAACATCGGATGATAAAGCTTTACGCTCCGCCATTTGACCACGCTGCCGTGCTTGAGCGTCATCCGGGTTATGCCGCTGCCTATCCGCCGGGAATACGTGAGAACGGGGGACAATATACACACTCAGCGGTGTGGCTGGCCATGGCGTTTGCGCATGACGGTCAAAAAGAACGTGCGCGCGAGCTATTGCGTTTGATCAACCCTGCGGAAATTTGCCGGAGCAAGGAAGCCGCTGAGCGCTATGGCGGCGAACCATACGCGCTGGCGGGCGACGTTTCTGCCGCGCAAGGCATTGAGGGCCGTGCCGGCTGGACGCTGTATACAGGCTCGGCGGCGTGGTTCTTGCAGGCGCTGCGTTTAATTGATTAAACAAAAAAACACGCAGGAGACACCTCTCTGCGTGTTTGTGGGATTTTCCGTTGCCTATTGGCGCCGAGTACGTTGAAAATGCCACCGCAACAAATTAATACCGGCAGGGAACACGACATGCTGCGTTCCCTGCTCGATAAATATAATTATGCTAATCTACTTTTTAATGTTTCCAGCTCCGCATTCAGTGCCTTGGGCAATCTATCCCCAAATTGACCGAAAAACTCCGTAACGCCTGCTAACTCTTCCTGCCAAAGCGCCGGCTCAACGCTCAGCAATTCATCCAACTGTGCCGGGCCAACTTCGTCTCCAAGACCGATGATGTTAATATCCGCCGCCTTGGGGATATAACCGATTGCGACCTCATCTGCATCGGCGGCGCCTTCGCATCGGGCAAGAATCCAATCCAGCACGCGCAGGTTATCACCAAAGCCCGGCCACAGGAAGTTGCCGTCATCATTCTTACGGAACCAGTTGACGTTAAAGATTTTTGGTGCTTTGTCCGCGTCCAGTCCCGCGCCAATGTCAATCCAGTGCTGCCAGTAGTCCGCCATGTTGTACCCGCAGAACGGCAGCATTGCCATTGGGTCGCGCCGCACTACGCCAACAGTGCCGGATGCCGCCGCTGTAGTTTCGCTCGCCATAATCGCGCCCACAAACACGCCGTGGTTCCAGCTGCGGGATTGATAGACCAGCGGAGCAAGCTTTGCACGCCGTCCTCCAAACACAAAAGCGCTGATTGGCACGCCCTGCGGCGCTTCAAATTCACTGGAAATGCACGGGCAATTTTTGGCAGGAGATGTAAAGCGGCTGTTGGGATGTGCGCCCTTTTCGGTTGAAGTTGTGCCGTCCCAAGGATTGCCCCTCCAGTCGATTGCATGGCTGGGCGGGTTTTTGTCCAGCCCCTCCCACCAAACCGTGTTGTCGTCAAGGTTGAGTGCAACGTTGGTGAAAATTGTGCCCTTTTGCGCGGAAGCGAGCGCGTTAAAGTTCGATTTAGCATTCGTTCCGGGCGCAACGCCAAAGAAGCCATTTTCCGGGTTGATTGCCCACAAGCGCCCATCAGGCCCCTTGCGGATCCAGGCAATGTCATCCCCAACGGTCCAGACCTTGTAACCAGCCTTTTGGTAGCCCTCCGGCGGAATGAGCATGGCAAGGTTCGTTTTGCCGCATGCAGACGGAAATGCCGCGCAGATGTACCGCACCTCGCCCTTAGGGTTCTCCACACCGAGGATGAGCATGTGCTCCGCCTGCCAGCCTTCCTGCTTTCCCTGATATGACGCAATGCGCAGCGCAAAGCACTTTTTGCCCAGCAATACATTGCCGCCGTAGCCGCTATTAACAGAAATAATCGTATTATCCTGCGGGAATTGACAAATATAACGCTTCTGTTCGTCAATATCGCAGCGGCAGTGCAGACCGCGCACCCAGTCGTTGCTGCCGCCAAGTACATCCAGCACCTTTTGACCAATGCGGGTCATAATCGCCATGTTGAGCACAACGTAAATGGAGTCCGTCAGCTCAATGCCGGCCTTGGCAAGCGCTGAGCCAACCGGACCCATTGAGTAAGGGATAACATACGCGGTGCGCCCTTTGTAAGAGCCTGCAGCGATACTGTGGAGCAAGCTATATGCTTCGTCAGGAGCCATCCAGTTGTTTGTAGGACCGGCTTCGTCTTTGGTTGGTGTGCAGATAAACGTGCGGTGCTCAACGCGGGCAACGTCGTTAACTGCGGTGCGGTGCAGGTAGCAGTCAGGATATTTCCCGGCATTGAGCGGCAAAAGCTCTCCGCTGGCAACAGACTGCGCGCGCAGTTGTGCAAGCTGTTCCTCGCTGCCGTCAATCCAGACGACGGAATCCGGCTGGACAAGCTTGATTTTCTCTTTAAGCCAAGCAAGGATAGAAGGGCTGCTTGTAAGGGCTTGGGACATAATGTTTTCCTCCGAAACGACATATTTTTGTTGTTCATTATACCATATTTTCAGGCAGGGGTCAACTCTTGCCATTTTCATTTGCGTTTTAATATATAGGCGACATTTTGTTTGTCCTCAACGAAAAAATCAAGGAAATCATTATTATTTTTTACAATAGGGAAATTCCCTCAAAATTGGCGCCGCGCCGTTTGACTTAAACCCGCGCGTTTGGTATACTACTCCTCAAGAACGTTAATTTTTTCTTTATAGGAGGAAACAACCATGGCAAGAGTATTCAACTTCTCAGCGGGACCATCTATGCTGCCGCTCGAGGTGCTCCGGGAAGCGCAGGCAGATTTGATTGACTACCAAGGCTCCGGGCAGTCCGTTATGGAGATGTCACACCGCTCAAAGGTCTACGAGGAAATTATCTTTGGCGCGGAAAAGCTTTTCCGTCAGGTGTACAATGTGCCGGATAATTACAAGCTATTGTTCCTGCAAGGCGGCGCCTCCACACAGTTTGCCGCAGTGCCGCTCAACCTTCTGCGCAAATCCGGCAGGGCGGATTACATTGTAACCGGGCAGTTTGCCAACAAGGCATACCAAGAGGCGCAAAAGTACGGGCAGATCCGTCTTGTCGCCTCCAGCAAGGATAAAACCTTTTCCTATATTCCTGAGTTGACCAAAGATGACTTTGACCCCGAAGCAGATTATGCATACATTTGCTTTAACAACACCATCTTTGGCACGAAATTCCCCTATATCCCGGATACCGGCGACGTGCCGTTGGTCGCCGATATTTCCAGCTGCATGATTAGTGAGCCGCTGGATATCAGCAAATTTGGCGTAGTCTATGGGGGCGCGCAAAAGAACGTTGCACCCGCGGGACTTACCGTTGTGATTGTCCGTGAGGATTTGTTGGGTTACGCAAAGCCCGAAACGCCCGTTATGCTGAACTGGAAAGCCCAAGTTGATGGTGGCAGCATGTATAACACACCGCCCTGCTGGAGCATTTATATTTGCAAGCTGGTGCTGGAATGGATTGAGCGCCTTGGCGGCTTGGAAGTGCTTGCCGAAAATAACCGCAAAAAAGCCGCGTTGCTTTATGACTTTCTTGACAATTCCAAACTGTTCGGCAACCCAGTGCGCAAGCAAGACCGCTCCATGATGAACGTTACTTTTGTTTGCCCGACTGATGAGTTGAATGCGCAGTTCGTCAAAGAGGCGGCAGCGGCAGGCTTCGTGAACCTCAAGGGGCATCGCTCTGTTGGCGGCATGAGAGCGTCTATCTATAACGCGATGCCATATGAGGGCCTTGAGAAGCTTGTTGCATTTATGCGTGAATTCGAGAAGGCAAACGGCTAATGAAGCTTTACATTAAACAAAAAATATTTACCTTTGCGCCGGAATTCGCCGTCAAAGATGAATTTGGCAACGACCGTTGGTATGTGCAGGGTAAGTTCATCTCGCTGGATAGAGCGCACACTATATACAACAGTGCACACCAACCGGTTGCGCGCATCTACCGTGATTTATTCCGCTTGATGCATCACTATCACCTTGAGCTTGGTGGTGTGGAGGTCGCTGAAATTGTGCGGGAGTTTTCACTCTTTCGTCCGCGCTACTCTATCACCGGCGGCGACCTCAGCATAGAGGGTGAGTGGCTGGCGCATGAATACAGCATCTTTGAAGGCAACCGGTCCATCATGCAAATCAGTAAGCAGTGGTTTACTTGGGGCGACAGCTATGTGCTGGATATCCCTAACCCGCAGCATGAGCTGCTGGCACTGGGTGTTACGCTTGCCATTGACATTTGCCTGTCGGACAGCAAAAGCTGAAGGATGAATATCCCACATACTGTACTCAACCGTACCGGCCTGAATAATCCATAAATTTTTTAAGGAGAAATATAGATGTTTACTATCCTCACAAAAAACAAAATCAGCGCCACCGGGCTTGCCGCCCTAACACCTGATACCTACGCTGTCACAGATACGCACGATAACCCCGATGCCATCATCGTGCGCTCAGCGTCCCTGCACGACGATACCTTTGGCAGCAGCCTTGTGGCAATTGCCCGCGCAGGCGCAGGCGTCAACAATATCCCCATCAATATAGCAAGCGGAGTTGGCATCGCTGTCTTCAATACACCCGGAGCCAACGCGAACGCTGTTAAAGAGCTCGTGATTTGTGCACTGTTTCTTGCCGCACGCAAAGTTGTTGCAGGCGCGCAGTGGGCGCTTGGGCTAAAGGGGGAGGGTTCCAATGTGGGAAAGTTGGTTGAAAAAGGAAAGGGTGCGTTTGGCGGCGGAGAAATAGCCGGCAAAACCTTGGGCGTAATCGGGCTGGGCGCAATCGGTGCGTTGACCGCCAATGCTGCCGCCGCGCTTGGTATGCGCGTTACCGGCTACGATCCGTATCTCTCTGTGCAGGGTGCGCTTAAGCTTGACCCCTCTGCAGTGGTTACAGACGACCTCAACACCCTGCTTGCCACTAGCGACTACATTAGCCTGCACTTGCCGCTTACGGACGCTACACGTGGGTTCATAAACGCACAAAGCCTTACTGCTTGTAAAGAGGCTGTGCGCATCCTTAACTTTGCACGCGCAGAGCTTGTTGACGACGCGGATCTCATAGACGCGCTTGGCGCCGGTAAGGTTGCCGCGTATGTCACAGACTTCCCGACTGACGCACAGCTTGGTACGCCGGGAGTCACAGCTTTGCCGCACCTCGGCGCTTCTACTGAGGAAAGCGAGGAAAACTGCGCGGTCATGGCAAGCCGCGAGCTTAAAGATTACCTTGAGCAGGGGATAGTCACGAACTCTGTCAACCTGCCGGATACAAAGCTCCCTGCCAAAACCAGTCCGCGTATTTGCGTTGTGCACGAAGGAATCAGCGGTCTTGTAGCACAAATTGGTACGGCTGTTGGTGCTAACGTTACCAATTTATTCAGCGCAGAGAAAAAAGGCGTTGGGTACACTGTGCTTGATGTTGCCGAACCTGTTGACGCTGCCGCAATATCGGGTATTCCCGGTGTACGGCGTGTGCGTGTTATTTAAGGAGTTTCTACATGAAAACCATAGCTAGCTTTACCGTAGACCACACAGTGCTGAAACCCGGTATGTACGTTTCGCGCATTGATGGCGATATAACCACGTATGACCTGCGTACGCGCAAGCCTAATGCCGGCGACTATATGGACGACAGCACCATGCACTCTGTTGAACATATGCTTGCTACTTTGCTGCGCAACGGTGAACTGGAGGCACAGGTAGTCTACTTTGGGCCAATGGGTTGCCAAACGGGCTTTTACCTTCTGGTGCGTGACGCAGATAATGCCAAAGTTCTGGATGTGTTAAAACAAGCCCTGCGGGATACAATAACCTTTAATGGGCAAATTTATGGCAATATTGAGCGTGAATGCGGCAATTATTGCACACTTAGTCTTGAGAAGGCAAAACACGAATGTTCTTTATATCTTGACATTTTAGATGGGATTGATGGATCGATGGAATATTAATGCAATGGAATTTTGCGGAAACGTATCCAGAAACTGGTATAACGTGGAAATTTTACGCATAGTATAGATTTTTTACTCGAGTTGTAGT